>NZ_JAODZG010000050.1:0-23793 GCF_029835135.1 Stenotrophomonas sp. GD04145
CCCCGCACTCCGACACCGCCCCGCCATCCCGCGGAATGCCCGCTGTTGATGTTGATGCTGATGTTGCTCTTGCCTCGGCGGGTGCCGGGTGCAACCCGGCCAACAAAAAAAAACCCCGCTTGCGCGGGGTTCTCTGTGCGTTGCGTGCAGCGCGAACGCTTACGGACGGCGGGCCAGAGCCTCGATGTCCTTGGCCTTCGGCAGCAAATCCTGCTTGCTCACGCGCAGGAAGCCGATCGTGAGCATCGGCACCGCGACCAGGATCGACGACATGACCACGATCACCGCACCGATCATGTGCGTTTCGGCCAGGCCTTCCATCGAGCTGCCACCGTACAGGTACAGGGCCAGTGCGGACAGGAAGAACATCACCGCGGTGATCACCGTACGCGACAGCGTCTGGTTGATCGAACGGTTCAGCACTTCCATCGGTTCCACGCGCAGGCTGCGGAAGTTCTCGCGGACGCGGTCGAACACCACGATGATGTCGTTGATCGCAAAGCCCATCACCGACAGCAGGCCGGCCAGCACTGTCAGGTCGAACTCGCGGCCCAGCAGGGACACGTAAGCCACCGTCACGATCAGGTCGAACATGGCCACGATGCTGGCGGTGACCGCGAACTTCCATTCAAAGCGGACGGCGATGTAGATCAGGAAGCCCGCCAGCATGAAGATGGTGGCGTACAGGCCGTTCATCGCCAGATCCTTGCCGATCTGCGGGCCGACGAACTCATTGCGCAGCACCGTCGCCTGGTTGTCGGCCGAGGACAGCGCCTTGACCACGGCCGCCGCGGTGGCCTTGTCCTCGGCGGCGGAATCGCCGGTACCCGGGGCATGCTCACCGTGCGGCGCCAGGCGGATCAGCAGGTCGGTACTGCCACCGACGCTCTGCACCTGGGCGCCGTCGAAGCCGCTCTGCTCGAGCTTGGTGCGGACCTGCTCGACGTCCACCGGGCGCTCGAAGCGGGCCTCGATCAGGGTGCCACCGGTGAAGTCCAGGGCATAGTTGAAGCCCTTGAAGCCGATGATGGCGATCGATGCCAGGAACACGATGATCGTGACGACCATGGCGACATGGCGCCACCGCATGAAATCGATCTTGGTGTCGTTCGGGAGGATGTGCAGCGGAAACAGTTTCATGTGCGTGTCGTCCCGTCAGATGGCCACGTTCTGGAGCTTCTTGCGGCGGCCGTAGATCAGCGTCGCCAGCGCACGCGACACGGTGATCGCGGTGAACATGGAGGCGAAAATACCGATGATCATGGTCAGCGCGAAGCCCTTCAGCGGACCGGTACCGAATGCGAACAGTGCCACGCCGACAATCAGGCCGGTCAGGTTGGCGTCGAGGATGGTGCCGGAAGCGCGCTCGTAACCGGTCACGATCGCGGTCTTGCCCGGAACACCGGCCCGCAGCTCTTCACGGATACGCTCGTTGATCAGCACGTTGGCGTCGACCGACAGGCCGACCGACAGCGCCAGGCCGGCGAAGCCCGGCAGGGTCATGGTCGCGCCGAACAACGACATCACCGCCACCACGATCAGCAGGTTGAACAGCATCGCCACCGACGTGATGATGCCGAACATGCGGTAGTAGATGCTGAAGAACACCAGGGTGAACAGGAAGGCGAAGACCACGGCGCGCATGCCGTTCTTGACGTTCTCGGCACCCAGGCTCGGGCCGACCACGCGCTCTTCGACGAAGTCCATCGGCGCGGCCAGCGAGCCGGACTTCAGCAGCTTGGCCAGATCTTCGGCTTCCTTCTTCTGCAGGCCGGTGGTCTGGAAGTTCTTGCCGAACACGCCATTGATGTTGGCCACCGAGATCACTTCCTCGTTGACCTTGAAGCCGCGCACTTCCTGGCCGTCGACCACGGTCACGGTCGGCACGCGTTCGGTGTACACCACCGCCATCGGCTTGTTCACGTTGGCGCTGGTGAAGTCGAACATGCGCTGGCCACCGACGTTGTTCAGCGTCACGCTGACCGCCGGGGCACCGCTGTTGGCGTCGGTCACCGCCTGCGCAGCCACCATCTGGTCGCCGGTGACGATCACGCGCTTGTTCAGCAGGATCGGGCCGCGGCCGTCACGCTGCTGGTAGACCTTGGCTTCCGGCGGGATGCGGCCGGCGTTGATGGCGTCCTGGGCGTTGCCCTCGACCACCGCACGGTATTCCAGGGTGGCGGTCGCACCGATCATGCGCTTGGCTTCGGCCGTGTCCTGCACGCCGGGCAGCTGCACCACGACGCGGTCGGCGCCCTGGCGCTGGATGATCGGCTCGGCCACGCCCAGCTGGTTCACGCGGTTGCGCAGGGTATTGATGTTCTGCTCGATGGCGCCGTTGGCGATCTGCGAGATCTCGGCCTCCGGCACGGTCACCGTGATGCGGCTACCGCTGACGTCGTAACCGAGGGTCGGCTGCGCCTTGAGCAGGGCCGTGCGGGCGCGCTGCGCGGCGTCGTCACCGGCGGACGGGCTCAGGTTGGCCACGATGCTGTTGTCGGCGCGACGCTCGACCGACTGGTACGGAATGCGTGCGTCGCGCAGGGTGCTGCGCACGTCTTCGGTATAGGCATCCAGGCGCTTGTCCAGCGCAGCCTTCTGGTCCACCTGCAGCACGAAGTGCACGCCGCCCTGCAGGTCCAGGCCGAGCGTCATCGGGCGACCGCCAAGATTGGCCAGCCAGTCCGGAACGGTGGATGCCAGGTTCAGCGCGACCGTGTAGTTCTCACCCACGCTGTCGCGCAGCAGGTCGCTTGCCGCGGCCTGGGTCTTGAGGTCCGGCAGGCGGACGATCAGGCTCTCGCCTTCCTTCTCGGCGCCGAGGCTGGCGATGCCGGCCTTCTTCAGGTCAGCCACCACGCGGTCGCGGAGGGCGTCGTCGACCTGTCCGCCACGGTTGGCGGTGATCTGGACGGCCGCGTCCTTCTGGTAGATGTTGGGCAGCGCATACAGCGTACTGAGCGCAAGTACGATCAGGATGACGACGTACTTCCAGCGTGGAAATTCGAGCATTGCTTGGGTCCCGCGCGGCGCCATCCCCGGCGCCGCGGTTGTGCATCGGAAAGGGAGTGGCTTACTGGGCCGACTTCAGGGTACCGGCCGGCAGCACGTTGCCGACAGCGCCCTTCTGCACGCGGATGCGCACGTTCTCGGCCACTTCCAGGGTGACGAAGTTGTCGCCGATGTCGGTGACCACGCCGGCGATGCCACCGTTGGTCAGCACTTCGTCGCCACGCTTGATCTTCTCCAGCATGGCCTTGTGCTCCTTCTGCCGCTTCATCTGCGGGCGGATCATCAGGAAGTACATGATGGCGATCAGGATGATCGGGAACAGCAGCGTGGTCAGGCCCATGCCCTGCGGTTGGCCACCGGCGGCCTGGGCGTGGGCGGCGGGAATCAGGAAGGCAAGCAGGTTCATCTTTGGTCCTTTGGTTGGGCGGCGCTCCGGCCCTTTCACGGGCGCGGGGTGTCGACCGCGGATCTGGGTCAGCCTTGAAGTATGCCATGGCCCCGGACGTTCGTCCCCGGGCCGTTCGACAGGGGGGCCCCGGGTTACAGCGGCGGCGGAACCGCTCCGCGTGCCGCATAGAAGGACTCGCGGAACGCCTGGAAGGTTCCCGCCTCGATCGCCGCCCGGATGTCGGCCATCAGCTTCTCGTAGTAGAACAGGTTGTGCAGGGTGCCCAGCATCGGCGCCAGCATCTCGTTGCAGCGGTCCAGGTGGCGCAGGTACGAGCGGGTGTAGCCGCCGGTACAGGCCACGCAGCCGCAGCCCGGTTCGATCGGGTCCATGTCCCGCGCATACTGCGAATTGCGGATGCGGACGGTACCGAACGAGGTGAAGTAATGCCCGTTGCGCGCGTTGCGGGTCGGCATCACGCAGTCGAACATGTCCACGCCGCGTGCGACACCCTCGACCAGGTCTTCCGGCCGGCCCACGCCCATCAGGTAGCGCGGGCGGTCGCCCGGCAGCTCCGGATCCAGGTGGTCGAGCATGGCGTTGCGCTCGTGCTCCGGCTCGCCCACGGCCAGGCCACCGATGGCATAGCCATCGAAGCCGATCGCCTGCAGGGCCTCGGCCGAGCGGCTGCGCAGGTCGGTATGCACCCCACCCTGGACGATCCCGAACAGGGCCGCATCGTTGCCGAGCTCGTCATGCGCGTTGCGGCTGCGCTGGGCCCAGCGCAGGCTCAGCTCCATCGACCGGCGGGCGACGTCCTCGGTGGCCGGGTACGGGGTGCACTCGTCGAAGATCATCACCACGTCCGAATCGAGCACCTTCTGGATCTTCATGCTCTCTTCCGGGCCGAGGAACACCCGGGCCCCGTCGGTCGGCGAAGCGAAGGTCACGCCCTGTTCGGTGATCTTGCGGCGGTGGGCCAGCGAGAACACCTGGAAACCGCCGGAATCGGTCAGGATCGGGCCGTCCCAGCGGCAGAAGCCATGCAGTCCGCCGTGGTCGGCGATGATGTCCAGGCCCGGACGCAGGTACAGATGGAAGGTGTTGCCAAGGATGATCTCGGCACCCAGCGCGCGCACCTGGTCCGGCAGGATGCCCTTGACCGAGCCATAGGTTCCCACGGGCATGAAAGCCGGCGTTTCCACCGTGCCGCGCGGGAAGGTCAGGCGGCCGCGACGGGCACGGCCGTCGCGGGTCTTGAGCTGGAACTGCAGTCGGGACATGGAGCGGTCGTTCAGGCAAATAGTCGCCTATTGTCTCCCAAGAAGGCCGCTACCGTTATCGTCCCTGCGGGAACAGCAGCATCGCGTCGCCGTAACTGAAGAAGCGATAGCGCTGCTGGATCGCGTGCTGATAGGCCTCGAACACCCGCTCCTTGCCGGCAAAGGCCGAAATCATCATCAACAGGGTGCTTTCCGGCAGATGGAAATTGGTCACCATCGCGTCAACGCTGCGGATCCGATAGCCCGGGGTGATGAAGATCTGCGTCTCGCCGGCGAACGGCAACAGCTCGCCGTCACGCATCGCACTTTCCAGCGCGCGCACCACGGTGGTGCCGACACCGATCACGCGCCCGCCCGCAGCGCGGGTCCGACGCACCTGCTGCACCAGCTCGGCGCCCACGTTCAGCCACTCGCGGTGCATCACGTGGTCCTTCAGGTCATCGGCTCGCACCGGCTGGAAGGTGCCTGCCCCCACGTGCAGGGTGACGTGGCCGAACTCCACGCCCTTGTCCTTCAGCGCGGCCAACAGCGGTTCATCGAAATGCAGGCCGGCGGTCGGTGCCGCCACCGCTCCCACCTCCCGCGCGAACACGGTCTGGTAGCGCTCGCGGTCGTCCACGCCCGGCTCGCGCTGGATGTAGGGGGGCAGCGGCAGGCGTCCGGCGTGCAGCAGCCACTGCTCCAGTGACTCGGGCACATGGAACTGCAGCACATAGAACTCGCCGTCGCGGCCCAGCACTTCGGCTTCGCCACCGGCATCGAGCGCGATGCGGCTGCCGGCCTTGGGCGACTTGCTGGCGCCGACCTGGGCACGCGCCTGCTGGCCGCCGAGCAGGCGCTCGATCAGGATCTCGACCCGCCCACCGCTGGCCTTCTGACCGAACAGGCGCGCCGGGATCACGCGCGTATCGTTGAATACCAGCAGGTCGCCCGGCTGCAGCAGCGAGGGCAGATCACGCACCTGCAGGTCGGTGAAGGCGGCAGGGGCCGGAGGCACCAGCAGCAGGCGGCTGGCGGAACGTTCAGCCAGCGGCGCCTGCGCGATCAGTTCAGCCGGCAGGTCGTAGTGGAAATCGGACTTCTTCAAGGCAGTGGGCGGCAACAGGTCGACAATGGCGCGCATTGTACGGCCAGCGTCTGCGAGCCGGCGTGGTCCGCGGCGAACGTCGCGCAAAATGCTGCTATGCAACAGGTTTCTGCGGGGTTATCGCGCAAAAAAACAAGTGCTAGCATCGAGATGGAAGTCCGCTGCACGAGGCCGCCCAGCGCGCGTGATGACGCGCGTTTTGCTTTTTGATGGCCCGTGCGCCCCATTGTTTCAGGAGATCTGCAATGAGCTTCATCGAACGCCTCGCCCCCCTGCGCAGCCAGCCCGGCACCCGCCTCACCACCGGCCTGGACGACGCCACCCTGACCACCCTGTCCGTCCGCCATCCGCAGCTGGTGGCCGCGGTCGAGGCCGCCGCCGCGGAGTTCGCCCGTGTGCAGGGCGAACTGGGGCCGTTGCTGGCGCAGGACGAACAGGCGCAGATCGATGCCATGCAGGACGGGTTCGTCAATTTCTACGCCGACGACGCCGTTACGCCCTATGTGGCGCTGGCCGCGCGCGGCCCGTGGGTGGTCACCCTCAAGGGGGCGGTGCTGTATGACGCTGGCGGCTACGGCATGCTCGGCTTCGGTCATACCCCCGACACGGTGCTGGAGGCGATGGCCCGACCGCAGGTGATGGCCAACATCATGACCCCCAGCCTGTCACAGCAGCGCTTCATCACCGCCCTTCGCGCCGAGATCGGCCACCGTCGTGGCGGCTGCCCGTTCGCCCGTTTCATGTGCCTGAACTCCGGCTCGGAAGCGGTCGGGCTGGCCGCACGCATCGCCGACGTCAACGCCAAGCTGCAGACCGACCCGGGTGCGCGCCACGCCGGCGCCGCGATCAAGCGCGTGGTGGTCAAGGGCAGCTTCCATGGCCGCACCGACCGGCCGGCGCTGTACTCCGATTCCAGCCGCAAGAGCTACATGCAGCATCTGGCCAGCTACCGTGGCGAGGATTCGGTGATCACCGTGGCGCCGTACGACGAAGCCGGCCTGCGCGCGGTGTTCGAGGACGCCGCCCGCAACAAGTGGTTCATCGAGGCGGTGTTCCTGGAGCCGGTCATGGGCGAAGGCGATCCGGGCCGCTCGGTGCCGCCGTCGTTCTATGCCCTGGCCCGCGAATTGACCCGCGCGCACGGCAGCCTGCTGTTGCTCGATTCGATCCAGGCCGGCCTGCGCGCGCACGGCGTGCTGTCGGTGGTTGACTACCCGGGCTTCGAAGGCCTGGATCCGCCGGACATGGAAACCTACTCGAAGGCCCTGAACGCGGCCCAGTACCCGCTGTCGGTGCTGGCGGTGACCGAGCATGCCGCACAGCTGTACCGCAAGGGCATCTACGGCAACACCATGACCAGCAACCCGCGTGCGCTGGACGTGGCCTGCGCGACGCTGGCACAGCTGACCCCGCAGGTGCGCGCCAACATCGCCGAGCGCGGCGCCGAAGCAGTGCGCAAGCTGGAACAGCTCAAGGGCGAGCTTGGCGGGCTGATCACCAAGGTGCAGGGTACCGGCCTGCTGTTCTCGTGCGAGCTGGCGCCGCAGTTCAAGTGCTACGGCAGTGGTTCCACCGAAGAATGGCTGCGCCGGCATGGCATCAATGTGATCCATGGCGGCGAGAACTCGCTGCGCTTCACGCCCCACTTCGGCATGGACAGCGAAGAGCTGGATCTGCTGGTGGGCATGGTCGGCCGCGCCCTGCGTGAAGGCCCGCGACGCGAGCAGGCTGCGGCGGCGTAAGCCCCCGCTTTTTGTAGAGCCGAAGGCAGCGGCAGGAGCCGCTGCCAACGTCGCTGGCGACGGCCCGAAGGGTGCCGGTCAGGACGACCGGCATAGCCCATGCTCGGCTAGGGCATTGCCGCGATCTGAACGAAGAGCAGCCGAGCATGGCTCGGCTCTACAGAAGGCCTCTCAAGGCCTCATAATCCTTGGACACCCCGTCCCTGACCGCCCTGCGGTCGGCGACGGGGCGTTTTCGTTTCCGGCCAAGAGACAGGAAGATCCATGAAATCGATCTGTGTGTACTGTGGTTCCAACGCTGGCAGCAAGCCGGCCTATACCGAACGCGCCATTGCACTGGGCGACCGCATCGCCCGCGACGGCCTGCGCCTGGTGTATGGCGGCGGCAACGTCGGCCTGATGGGAACCGTGGCCAATGCCGTGCTCGCGGCCGGCGGCGAGGTCACCGGCGTGATTCCCCGCCAGCTGGCCGACTGGGAAGTGGCCCATCGTGGCCTGACCGAGCTGGAGATCGTCGGCTCGATGCACGAACGCAAGTCGCGCATGTTCGACCTGGCCGACGGCTTCGTCGCCCTGCCCGGCGGCTTCGGGACCATGGAGGAGATCTTCGAGATGCTGACCTGGCGCCAGCTGGGCATCGGCAACAAGCCCTGTGCATTCCTGGACGTGGACGGCTTCTACGCGCCGCTGATCGGCATGATCGATCGCATGGTGGATGAGCGTTTCCTGCACCCGGACCAGCGCCAGGACCTGTGGTACGGCTCGGACATCGAGCAGATGCTGGAGTGGATGAAGTACTACCAGCCGGCACAGGCCTCCAAGTGGATCGACGAGAAGCGCCGCGCCGCCCTGCGTTGATCGTCCGCCGCGTGGCGTCTCAGGGCGCCACGTCGGCCCAGGGAGCCGGTCGCCCCAGCAGGTAGCCCTGGCCGTAATCGCAACCCAGTTCGCGCAGTGTCTGCCGCTGGGCTTCGGTTTCGATGCCTTCGCCGATGGTTTCGATGCCCAGCGTGCGCGCCAGCGACAGCACGCCCTGTACCAGCGCGCGGGTGCTCTGAACTTCCGGTCCATGCAGGCCGGCAATGAAGCTCTGGTCGATCTTCAGCGTGCTGATCGGGAAGCGGTGCAGGTACGACAACGCCGAGAAGCCGGTGCCGAAGTCGTCCAGCTGCACCTGGATGCCGCGCTCGCGCAGTCCCTGCAGGATATGCAGCGTGTGCGGGCCGTCATCCAGCAGCGCGACCTCGGTGATCTCCAGGCGCAACCGGCGCGGATCGGCCCCGCAGGCGTCGAGCAGGCCGAACAGGCGCGCACTGAAACCGGCCGAACGGAAATGCCGCGGCGACACGTTCACCGACACATAGCCCTGCCCGCCCGCGGCCAGGCCGGCGATGACCTGTTCGTAGATCAGCCAGTCGACCTGTTCGATCAACCCGCTCTCCTCTCCCAGCTCCAGGAACGCGCCCGGCAACAGCAGGCCACGCCGTTCGTGCTGCCAGCGCAGCAGCGCTTCGTGTCCCACCACTTCCCCGTCGGACAGGCGCACGATCGGCTGGTAGAACGGCACGAAATCCCGGTTGTTGATCGCCCGCCGCAGATCGGCTTCCAGATCGAGGCTGCGCATGGCCTGCTCGCGCATGTCCTCGTCGAAGATCGCACAGCGATCATGCCCCTGCGCCTTGGCCCGGTACATGGCGGCGTCGGCATCGCGCAGCAGCTCTTCTCCGGTCCGGTAACGCGGATTCCACAGCGCGATGCCGAGGCTGCCGGACGGGAACAGCTCGCGCCCGGCGATCCACATCGACTCCTGCAATGCCAACAGCAGGCGTTGACCGAAATCCAGGGCCTGCGCCAGGCCCAGCGGGCACTGCAGCAGCACCGCGAACTCATCACCGCCCAGGCGCGCCACCACGTCGTCGGCGCCCGCCATCGACACGATGCGCTTGGCCACTTCCACCAGCATGTGATCGCCGGCCGCGTGGCCGATGCTGTCGTTGACCAGCTTGAAACGGTCCAGATCCAGGAACAGCACCGCGAACACCGGGCCGTCCTCCTGCCTGGCCAGTACCAGCGCATCCTGCAGTCGGTCCAGCAGGTGCAGGCGGTTGGGCAACCCGGTCAGCGCGTCGTGCATGGCCTGGTGGGTCAGCCGCTGCTCGGCACGCAGGCGCTCGCCGATCTGGCCCAACAGCTTTTCGTTGACCTCAGCCAGTTCGCGCGTGCGTTCGTCCACGCGCTTCTCCAGTTCGGCATGCGCCGAACGCAGGCGCTGCTGGTCGCGTTGGCGGGCCAGTCCGGTGCCGATGTTCTGCGCGACGAAGGTCAGCAAGCGCTGGTCGTGGATGCTGAAGGCACGCTGCTCGCTGTAGCTCTGCACCACGATCGCGCCAACCACTTCGTCATCCCGCAGCAGCGGCACGCCCAGCCAGCACAGCGAGCGCGCGCCGGACTCGCGCACCTCGCCACTGGCGCGCAGCGAGTCGATCTGCGCGCGGGAGGCCAACAGCGGCTGGCGGTTGCGCACCACGTATTCGGTCAGGCCACGACTGAACGCACGGGAGGCGCGGCTGGCGTGGCGTTCATCCACCGAGTAGACGAAATCCAGTCCATCACCCGCCTCGTTGACCAGCGCGATGTAGAAATTGCGCGCGTCGAGCAGTCGGCCGACCACGCCATGCACCTGGCCGTAGAACTGCTCCAGGCTCTCGGCGGACATCGCCATCTCTGCGATATCGTACAGCGCGATCTGCAGCTGCTCGGCACGACGACGCTCGGCCACCTCGTCCTGCAGGCTGTGATTGGCGCGTTGCAGTTCCTGCGTGCGCAGTTCCACCTGCTGCTCGAGACGCACCTGGGCCTGGCGCCGATCCATCGCAGTCTGTACGTGCTGGGCCACGAAGCCGAGCAGCGCACGTTCGGCCTCGCCGTAGCGGTCTGCCTGCTCGTAGCTCTGCACCACGATGGCACCGCACACCCGGCCGTCGCGCAGCATCGGCACACCCAGCCAGTCCAGGCTTTCGGGGCCGCGAAGCGGGTCATGCTCCTGCCCGACCTCGCGGGCCAGCAGTTCTCGCGAAGGTCCGCTCAGGGGCCTGCCATGATGCAGCAGCGCCACCGTGAGGCTGCGTGGCATTCCGCTGGCGTCGAAGCTCTGCGCCGGATCGGCGACGAAATCATCCACCTGGTCGGCGAAGTACAGGAATCTGATCTGGTCGTGCAGGTCGTCGTATTCGACGATGTAACAGTTTTCCGCGTACATCAGCGTGCCCAGCACGTCGTGCACGCGGCGCAGCATCTGCCCCATCTCCAGGTCAGCGCCGGCAAGATCGGCAATCTGGAACAGCGCCTGCTGCAGCCGTTCGGCCTCTTCCAGCGCCTTGATCTGTCCCGCCTGGCGGCCCCGCTGCAGGGCCAGTTCCATGGCCTGCCGCGCCAGACCCCACCACGCGGACGAAGGCGCCGCGCCCTCCACCGCCAGGTACAGGCGGGCACCATCATGGTCCCAACCGTGGCGGCCATCGCCGGCAGCCGGTGCCACGCTGTCGGCCGCGACCGGGGGTATCGGCCAGATGGCGTCACCGCGCCCCAGCTGAGGATCGTCCCAGCCGACCCGGACCACCGCCGATTCCGGCAGCAGCGCATGCAGCGCGCGCACGAGTTCCGTACTCAGCACGGCCTCGTGTGATGGCGTTTGCGCAGGTTCAGCGTGCGTGGACAAATGACAATCTCTTGGCGCCGTCTGTGCGTCGCCTCCCCTGAGCCGTCGAGCATAGCGCGCCACCGGGGGGGCAATGGAAGCCCGGCAACCCCGAATCGTGCGCCCGTTCGTTATTCCTGGCGTCCGCCCCCCGTTCCGAGCCATGAACCTCGCCCTGTCCGCCCCCGCACCCCGCTATGCGCCATCGTCGGCAGGCCTTAACCTGTACCGCGTGGACGCCAGCGCCCTGCCAACCGATGAAGCCTTGATGCTCGCCTGGGCCGGCGGCGACCTGCACGCGTTCGAGAGCCTGTATGCGCGCCATCGCAAGCGCCTGTTCGGCTTCCTGCTGCGCCAGCTGCGCGATACGGCCTTGGCCGAGGAGATCTTCCAGGACGTCTGGCAACGGGTCATCAGCGCACGGTCCGGCTGGCAGCCGGATGCCGCCTTCAGCACCTGGCTGTTCCGCATCGCGCACAACCGGCTGAATGATCACTGGCGCGCCGCACGCCACCGCCCGGCGGCGCCGGCCGATGCCGAGCTGCGTCTGGCCGCGCTGGAAGACGGGCAGACCCCGGAAGCAGAGCTTTCAGAATTCGAGCAACGTCGCCGTATCCAGCGCGCGATGGAAGAACTGCCGCTGGAGCAGCGCGAAGTGCTGCAGCTGCGGCTGGATCAGGAACTGAGCCTGGAGGAGATCGGCCAGATCACCGGCGTAGGCCGGGAAACCGTGAAATCGCGGCTGCGCTATGCGATGGACAAGCTGCGTGCGGGACTGAACGCATGAACCGAGACGAACCCCTGACGCCTGAAGAGCGCGAGCTGGCGCGCCTGCTCGGCCGTCGTGCCGAACAGGCGCCTCCGGCGGCGCTGGATGCCACGATCCTGGCGGCCGCCCGTGCGGCGGTGCAGGCGCCACCGGCCGACGCGGCCGACGCGGGCAGCGTGCGTGCAAGGCGTCCGCGCCGGCACTGGCCTGCGGTGTTCGGCGTTGCTGCATCGATGGTATTCGCCATCGGAATCGCCTGGCAGCTGCGCCCGGAACCGCCCGCGGTCCCGGCGCACGATGCACAGGTCACCGCGCCGCCGATCGCCGACGAGGTCGCTGCCGAAGTGGCCGCGCAGCCTGCCGAGGACCATACCCGGCCTTCCCCTGCCGAGCCGGCCATCGCAAGTGCACCCCCGGCACCACCGGCGCCGGTCGCGGCACCCAGGCCCGCCGCGCCGGCGCGATCCTCCGCACCGCAAGCACCGGCACCGACGGTGGCGGCACGAGGAAAGGCGGCGGCTCAGGCCACCGAGCGCGCCGCCGCCGACACCGCAGCTCCGCCGCCGGCTGCGGAACCTCCGGCCGCTGTGGCCTATTCGGCACCGCTGCCTGCTGCGGCGCCTGCGCCGCCGTCGCTGGAAGCGCCCGACGCCGTTGCCCCCCTGTCCGGCGCGATGGAGGCCGCCCCGGCCAGCGCGGGACAGCGCGGTGACACCACGACGCTCAAGCGGGCCGCACCGCTCCGCAGCGCACCGGGCGTGATGCGTCGCGGCAGCGATGCCGCGCTCAGCGCTACGGCCGTGCAGGCCGAAGTGGCCGCCGACGCCCAGCTGCCCCGCCGGCAGTGGCTGCAGAAGATCCGCGAACGTCGCGACGAAGGCCAGCGCGACATCGCCCGTGCCAGCCTCGAGCGCTACGTGCAGCAGTATCCGGAGTCGCGGCTGCCACGCGACCTGCGTCCTCTGCTGGACGACTGAAGCATGGGGGCGGCAACCCCGTAGAATGAAGGGAATGCCCGATACCCTCGCCCAGCCCGTCAGCCACACGCTGGAAGTCAAGCACAGCCGCTTCATCGCCCATGCCGCGCCCATCGATGGCGCGGCGGCGGCGATGTCGTTCCTGCAGCGGGTGATGGTGGCCGACGCCACGCACAACTGCTGGGCCTACCGGCATGGACAGGAGTATCGCTCCAGCGATGATGGCGAGCCGGCGGGGACTGCCGGCCGGCCGATCCTGGCCGCCATCGATGGCCAGGGCTTCGACCGGGTCATGGTGGTGGTGATCCGCTGGTACGGGGGAATCAAGCTCGGCGCCGGTGGCCTGGTCCGCGCCTATGGCGGTACCGCCGCCGAGTGTCTGCGCACGGCACCGCGGCTGCCGCTGGTGGCGATGGCACGGCTGCAGCTGCTGGCCGGCTTCGAGGACCTGGGTACCCTGCATGCGGCCCTGCCCGCGTTCTCCGCCGAGAAGCAGGATGAACAGTTCGACGCTGAAGGCGTGCGCCTGCGGATCGAATTACCCGCCGACCAGGCCGACGCATTGAAAATCCGCCTGCGAGACGCCACCCGTGACCGTATCCGTATCCGAGATGACGACCAGGATGACTGACAAGGACGACGCGGCCGCCGCGACCCCGCCATTGCGCCGCCTCGGCAGCCTGCGAACGCTGTGGCCGTTCGTGCGCCGGCACAGTGGCCTGTTCGCCGCCTGGCTGCTGGCGCTGGCCGTCTCCTCGGCCGCCACCCTCAGCCTGCCTCCGGCCGTCAAGCAGATGATCGACCACGGCTTCAGCAGCGGCGGCCAGATCAACCGGGCGTTTGCCCTGCTGATGCTGGTGGCGGTAGTGCTGGCGATCGCCACCTCCGCACGCTTCTACTTCGTGTCGCTGCTCGGCGAGAAGGTAGTGGCCGACCTGCGCAGCCGTCTGTACGGGCACCTGATCCAGTTGGGTGCCGGTTTCCATGACCGCAGCCGCAGCGGCGAACTGGTCTCGCGCCTGACCGCCGACAGCGAGCTGCTGCGCAGCGTGGTGGGCTCGACCATGTCAGTCGCATTGCGCAGCAGCGTGACGGTGGTCGGCAGCCTGGCCATGCTGTTCGTGACCAGTCCGCGCCTGGCGGCGTGGTCGCTGCTCGGCATCCCGCTGGCGGTGCTGCCCATCATCATCGGCGCACGCAAGCTGCGCACCGTCGCGCGCAGCAGCCAGGACCGCATCGCCGACGCCAACAGCCTGGCCAGCGAGACCCTCGGTGCCGTCCGCACGGTGCAGGCACATGCGCGCGAGCCTTACGAGCGCGGCCGCTTCGACCTGGCGCTGGGCGATGCGATCCGGGCCGCACGCCGACGCATCGGCGCACAGTCGCTGGTCACCGCCAGTGCCATCCTGCTGATCTTCGGTGCCATTGTCGGCGTGCTGTGGCTGGGCGCTCACGATGTCATCGAGGGTCGCCTCAGTGCCGGTACCCTGGGCCAGTTCGTGCTGTATGCGCTGATCGGCGGTGGCTCGGTGGGCGCTCTGGCCGAAGTCTGGAACGAACTCCAGCGCGCTGCCGGCGGCATGGGCCGGATCGGCGAACTGCTGCAGGAGGATGTCGAGATCCGCGCGCCCGCGCATCCACGCGCGCTGCCGCAGCCGCTGCGAGGCGAGATCCAGTTCGACGACGTGGTGTTCCACTACCCGCAACGACCGGACCAGGCCGCGCTGGATCACTTCAGCCTGCATGTGCGCCCCGGCGAGACCGTGGCCCTGGTCGGTCCCTCGGGTGCCGGCAAGAGCACGGTGCTGTCGATGCTGCTGCGCTTCCATGACCCGGCCAACGGCCGCATCTGCGTGGACGGCATCAATGTGCGCGAGGTCGATCCCGCCGACCTGCGCGCCCAGCTGGCCCTGGTGCCGCAGCAACCGACGCTGTTCGCCGCCAGCGCCCGCGACAACATCCGCTACGGCCGCCTGCAGGCCAGCGATGCCGAAGTCGAGGAAGCGGCTCGTGCCGCTGAGGCCGATGGCTTCCTGCGTGCGTTGCCGCAGGGTTATGACAGTGAGCTGGGCGAGCGCGGCGCGCGCCTGTCCGGCGGGCAGCAGCAGCGCGTGGCGATCGCCCGCGCGCTGCTGAAGGATGCGCCGATCCTGCTGCTGGACGAAGCCACCAGCGCGCTCGACGCGCAGAGCGAGTACGGTGTACAGCAGGCGCTGGAGCGCCTGATGGCGGGCCGCACCACGCTGGTCATCGCACACCGTCTGGCAACCGTGCTCAAGGCCGACCGCATCGTGGTCATGGACCAGGGGCGCATCGTCGCCGAAGGCACGCACGCACAGTTGTTGGCTGAAGGGGGTCTGTACGCGGAGCTGGCGCGACTGCAGTTCATCGATTGATGACGGTCGGCTAACACCTCTGGCGCCAAGCTGGCCGCGCAGAAGCAGCATCCGCTGAAGGAGGTGGACGATGTCGTTCCGTCAGTTTCCCGCAGTCGACAGCAATGGCGAGAGCCATATCATCATCGAGTTCAAGCCCGAGGCCAGTGGCAGCGGGCATCATTCCGAAGCCACCCCGCGCTACGAGCTCGACGACGGGCGTCATCTGGTGCGCAATGGCCGCGAGTTCAGCACCAGTGGCGGCGAACTGCGGCTGACCATCTAGCGTCGCGTGGGTCATCGCAGGGCCGCCGGGCGTAGCCCGGCCCCACCGGCAGCACCCTGGTCAGTTTTTCGCCACAGATCTTGACAGCCTGTGCTGGCAAGGCATGAGCAGTGTTATCCACATGTTTGCGCAGAATTCATCCACATCCCCTGTGGATGAATGCACTACGCCAGTACCCGTCCGATTCCGCTGGCATCCACGGCGGCCGCTGCCTCGGCCAGGGCGCGGGGATCACTGCCGGCGACGAAGCCGATGCGGAAATGTACTTCACCGCCCGGCGTGCGCGAGGAATGGATAGAAGCCAGGCTGATGCCGTGCTGCTCGAAGATGTTCAGCAGCTCACGCAGTGAGCCCGGACGATCTTCCGGCAGATGGACCGACACGGCGTTGCGCTCGGTCAGATCGGCCAGCAGGTAGCCTACCCGCTCGAAGGTATAGTTTCCCGAGGCCAGTGCAGGCGCGCCGAAGGCGGCCTGGTTCGCCGCCAGCATCTGCTCGCGGAACGCACCGCGCGCCATGTCGTCGCCTTGGTCCACCTGGGCCTGCAGCATGCGCAGCTGGCCGACCAGGCGTTCCAGCATCGGCGCGACATGCGGATTGCCGAACTGGATGTC
Organism: Stenotrophomonas sp. GD04145; assembly: GCF_029835135.1. Lineage (NCBI taxonomy): Bacteria > Pseudomonadati > Pseudomonadota > Gammaproteobacteria > Lysobacterales > Lysobacteraceae > Stenotrophomonas > Stenotrophomonas sp. GD04145. The sequence continues at coordinate 16,231 of NZ_JAODZG010000050.1, forward strand.
CTCATAGATCGCCGGATTCAGCGAGAGGATGCGCGAGATGATCGCGGTATCCAGTTCGAACGACGCCGAGCGATAGGGAAGCATCGCTTCCAGTGTCCCCAGTTGCGGCTGATATTCCCGCAGCACGCCTGCCTGGGCCAGATGCGTGGCATGCACCATCGCCTGCACCAGCGCCATCATCTGGTCATGGTGCTGTGGCGTGGCGCGCACGCACTCGGCCTGCAGCGCCACGCACAGCGCTTCCAGCCAGGGCTGCCAGTGCTGCAGTCGCGCTTCGCAGACCACCATCACCCTGCCCTTCAACGTGGGGGCCTTCGGCGGCGCGGTCATCGGGTGCAGGCCGACCACTTCGGCCTGTGAGGCAAGCATTGCCTGTACCGGCGCGTCCTTGACCGAGGTGACATCGAGCCACAGGCGCCCGCGTTCACGACCCGCCGAGCGGCGCACGTATTCGGCGATCAGTTCCGGCGTATGCCGGATCGGTGCGGAGAACACCAGTACATCGGCCTCGGCCAGCAACTGCTCCGGTGTATGCGAAGCAGCATCGGCCGGATCGTGGCCGATCACCTGCAGTCGCATCTGCTGCTCGAAGAAGCGGCCCAGCCAGCGCCCGTAGGCGCCGGCACTGCCGACGATGCCGATCGTGCGCGGCGCAAAGTGCTGCACTGCCGTCATGCCACGCGTTCAGCGCGGAAGCGCGTGCCTTCGGCCAGTGCGGCGGGCGCCGCGGCAATCACGTCGAACTCCTCGAAACCATTGGCCAGCGTGGCCTCCAGGGCGGCATGGGTACCCGCGATGGCACGCGAGATCGCCTGCTGCATCGACTCTCCCCGCAGCAGGAACGACACCACCAGCGACATCAGTACGTCGCCGGTCCCGGCCACGTCCACCGGCAGCAGCGGCGAGGTCCAACGCCAGGTCTCGTCGCGTCCCACCGCCAGCGTCACCAGCTCGCCCGGCGTGCCACCCACGCTGTGCGCGATCACCCAGTGCGGGCCACGCGCCAGCAGCGTACGCGCGGCGGCGATGGCGTCGGCCTCGGCCAGTGCCGGCATGCCGGTCAGACGGGCCAGCTCGAATGCATTCGGGGTGACCAGCCAGGCATGCGGCAGCAGCCGTTCGGCGAAGATCGCTTCCAGTCCCGGTTCCACGTAGGGGCCAGTGTGTGTGTCACCGATCACCGGATCCAGGCAGTAACGCAGCTGCGGGCAGGCCGGCAGGATGTCGTCCAGCCAATCGGCGAAGGTGGCACCGTTGGCCGTGCTGCCAAAGTAGCCGGAGACGAGCATCTTCGCCCGCTGCGGCAGGCCGCGCTCGTGGGTGCCCAGCAACAGATCGGCGAACCAGTCGGCGGGCAGCACGCGACCGCGGGTGGTTTCGTAGAACGGCGCGTTGCTGAGCAGCACGGTCGGAATTTCAGCTACGCGCACGCCGAGCGCGCGCATCGGCGGTACGGCGGCGCTGTTGCCGGCATGGCCGTAGACCAGTTGCGACTGGACCGAGATGACATCGATCGGCGACGGGCCGTCGGGCCGCTGGCGGCGACCGTGGACCAGGTGGTTGTCAAGGGATTCGCTCATGGCCGCATTCTACGCCCAAGGGGGTTTTCGGCAGGGCTTGCAGCCCTGCACCTGCTCAATGCAACGGCAACGGCCGAAGCCAAAGCCAAAGCCAAAGCGGCATTCCGTGGGGTGGCGGGGCGGTGTGGCTGGTCAGGACACGCCGTAAACCCATCCATGGGGGCTCGATGGCGCCATCCATGGCGCCAACGGTCCTGACCACCCACACCGCCCCACCTTCGACAGGTTCACGCGGCTGTTGGTAGGTGTCGACCTTGGTCGACACATCTGTCAGATATCGAATGAATTCATCCACGCATGGCGTGGATCTACCGTGTCGACCTTGGTCGACACCTACCAGAGCAGAGTGCTGTTCCGACAGATCGCGGAAAACCACCGAAGGCGGGGTGGGTCCGGTTGCGGGGGCGTGAGCCGCATGGATGCGGCGACCGAGCTTACATGGACGTACTTGCAGCGTCCCCCGCCAACCGGACCCACCCCGCCAATCCACGGATAGCGCGCTTCGGTTGTTGCCGTTGCCTCTGCAGGTGCAGGGCTGCAAGCCCTGCAAACCCACCCGCCCTTCTAGTGAGCGGCCGGCCTGGAGGGCGGCAGCCATGCCGCCACGATGCCGAGCAGCGGCAGGAACGCCGTCAGGTGATAGACGTATTCGATGCTGGTCCTGTCCGCCAGCAGGCCCAGCACCGCCGCGCCCAGGCCGCCCATGCCGAACGCAAAACCGAAGAACAGGCCCGACACCATGCCGATCCGGTGCGGCATCATCTCCTGCGCATAGACCACGATGGCAGAGAAGGCAGACGACAACACGAAACCGATCAGCACCGCCAGCACCGTGGTCCACAGCAGATCCGCATGCGGCAACGCCAGTGCGAACGGCGCCACGCCCAGGATCGAGGTCCAGATGATCGGCTTGCGGCCGATGCGATCGCCCAGCGGACCGCCCAGGAAGCCACCCGCCGCCGAAGCCACCAGGAACGCGAACAGGTGCAGCTGCGCCTGCGCCACCGGAATGCCGAAATGGTGGATCAGGTAGAAGGTGAAGTAGCTGCCGATGCTGGCCATGTAGAAGTACTTGCTGAAGATCAGCACCAGCAGGATCGCCAGCACCTTGGCCACGGTGCGCGGAGGATGCCGCGACGCCACCGCCGCCACGCCGGCCGGGCGGGGTGCGCCCAGGTGCAGCGCATACCAGCGGCTCACATAGGTCAGCAGGGCGATGCCGACCAGCGCAGCACCGGCAAACCATGAGGCCGCATGCTGGCCGTACGGCACGATCACGGCGGCGGCAATCAGCGGGCCCAGCGCGGTACCGAAGTTGCCGCCGACCTGGAACACCGACTGTGCGAAGCCATGGCGCCCGCCGGACGCCAGCCGTGCGATGCGCGACGCTTCCGGGTGGAAGATCGCCGATCCGATGCCGACCAGCGCGGCGGCCATCAGGACCATCGCATAGTTCGGCGCGAAGCCGAGCAGCAGCATCCCGCACAGCGTCGAGGCCATGCCGATCGGCAACGAGTACGGCGCTGGATGGCGGTCGGTATGCATCCCCACCAGCGGTTGGAAGATCGACGCGGTGAGCTGGTAGGTCAGCGTGATCAGGCCGATCTGGGTGAAGCTGAGATTGAAGCCGCCCTTGATGACCGGATAGATCGCCAGGATCAACGACTGCATCATGTCGTTGACGACATGCGAGGTGGAGATGGCGGCCAGTACGCCGGGCGCCACCGGGCGGGAGGTCGTTGCAGGGGAAGCCAGAGTCGACATGGACGCAGTCAGATTTGGGGGCGGTTCCGCATGCTACGGTTGCCTTCCCCTCCCTTCTGCCGCGTTCGGGTCATGGCCTATCGCAAAAAGGACATTGGCGGTGACGTCGATCCGGCTGCGCCGTGGCGCGATGTGCCGCTGCATCGCCCGGTCACCTACCGGGTTACCCAGTACCCGGCCGGCACCCATATCGCAGGCCACAAGCACCAGCGCCACCAGCTGGTCTATGCCATCTCCGGGCTGATGGTGGTGCGCTCGGAAGTCGGTCGCTGGGTCGTGCCCTCCACCCGTGCGATCTGGATGCCGGCCGGCATGGTGCATGCGGTGGACTGCATTGCCGCCGTGCACATGCGCAGCCTGTACATCGACCCGTCATTCGCCCCGCAACTGCCGGCCGAACCGTTCGCGGTACAGGTGGCACCGCTGCTGCGCGAACTGCTGCAGGCAGCCACCCTGATCAAGGGCGAGCACATCGAAGACAGCCGCGATGGCCGCGTGGTGCGCCTTCTGCTGGACGAGCTGCATCGCATGGACGTATTGCCGCTGCACCTGCCCGCGCCTGCCGATCCGCGCCTGCAGCGGATCTGCCGGCACCTGCAGAAGCATCCCGGCGACGATGCGACGCTGCAGGACTGGGCGCAGTCACTGGAAGTGGATGTGAAAACCATCCAGCGCCACTTCGCCAACGAACTGGGCATGACCTTCGGCCAGTGGCGGCAGCAGGCGCGGCTGCTGGCGGCAATGGAACGGCTGGCGACCGGCGAGAAGGTCATCGATGTCGCACTGGCGATGGGCTACGACAGCCCCAGCGCGTTCACCAGCATGTTCAAGCGCCAGCTGGGGCAGACCCCGGCGGCGTTCTTCCGCTGACCCCATGCACAGAAACGCCGGGCATGGCCCGGCGCTACCGTTCAACGCTTGCGTTGAAAATTCAGGACGTCATCCGATCCCAGAAGCCCTTCACGCCGTCCATGAAGGTGGCGGACTTCGGCGAGTGCTTGCGCGCTTCCTCACCTACGAAGGTGGCCTCGAACTGCTCCAGCAGCCTGCGCTGGTCGTTGGTCAGGTTGACCGGCGTCTCGACCACCACGCGGCAATACAGATCGCCCTCGCTGCGGCTGCGCACCGAACGCACGCCCTTGCCGCGCAGGCGGAACAGTTTCCCGGTCTGGGTCTCTGCCGGAATGCGGATCTCCGCTTCGCCACCCAGCGTCGCCACGCGCACGGTATCGCCGAGCGCCGCCTGCGAGATGCGGATCGGCACTTCACAATGCAGATCGTCGCCATCGCGCTGGAAGATGGGGTGCTCGCGCACGCGCACTTCCACGTACAGGTCGCCCGGCGGCGTGCCGGCCGGCCCCGCTTCGCCCTCGCCAGCCAGGCGGATGCGATCGCCGGTGTCGACGCCCGCCGGCACCTTCACCGACAGCACCTTGTCTTCCTCGACACGGCCATTGCCGTGGCAGGTCTTGCAGGGCTTGGCGATGATCTGGCCGCGGCCGCCGCAGTTGTGGCAGGCCTGCTGCATGGCGAAGATGCCGCGCTGGATGCGCACCTGGCCGCGGCCGTGGCAGACGTTGCAGGTCTCCACCTTGCCATCTTCCGAGCCGCTGCCATCGCAATCGCCGCATTCGGCCAGGGTCGGGATCTCGATGCGGCGCTCGACGCCACGCACCGCTTCTTCCAGGTCCAGCTCCATCACGTAACCGATGTCGGCACCGCGGCGTGCCTGGCGCGGACCGCCGCCGGCACCACCGAAGATGTTGCCGAAGATGTCGCCGAAGATATCGTTCATGTCCGGACCACCCGGACCGCCCCCGCCCATGCCGTGCTCGAACGCGGCATGGCCGTGGCTGTCATACATCCGGCGCTTGTTGCCGTCGGACAGCACCTCGTAGGCTTCCTTGCACTCCTTGAAGGAGGCTTCGGCGGCCGCATCACCCGGATTTCGGTCCGGATGGAACTTCATCGCGCAGCGGCGGTAAGCCTTCTTCAGCTCTTCTTCGTTGGCGGTGCGGGCCACGCCCAGCACTTCGTAGTAATCGCGCTTGCTCATATCGTGAATCGGCTTCCGGAATGTCGGGATTCGTCAAAGCGGAAGAGCGGAACCAGGTCCGCTCTTGCGTCGGGCGCCCCGACGCGCCGGAGGCGGTCAGGACCCTGATGCGACAACGGGACGCTGCCAGGCAGCGTCCCGCGTCGGTCCGGATCAGGACTTCTTGTCGTCCTTGACTTCGGTGAACTCGGCGTCCACCACGTCGTCGTTGCCCTTGCCCGCATTGCCGGCATCGGCGCCCGGGGCACCGCCCTGCTCTGCCGACGCGGCGGCGAACAGCGACTGGCCGGCCTCCTCCAGCACCTTCGACTTGGCTTCGATCTGTGCCTTGTCGTCGCCCTTCATCGCGGTCTCAAGATCGGCCAGAGCCGCTTCAACCTTGCCGATGACATCGCCGCCGACCTTGCTGCCGTGCTCGGTGATGGCGCTGCGGGTGCCGTGGATCAGGGCATCGGCCTGGTTGCGGGCCTGCACCAGCTCCTGGAACTTCTTGTCTTCCTCGCGGTTGGCTTCCGCGTCGGCGACCATGCGCGCGATCTCTTCCTCGGACAGGCCCGAGCCGGCCTTGATCTCGACCTTCTGTTCCTTGTTGGTCTTCTTGTCCTTGGCCGACACATGCAGGATGCCGTTGGCGTCGATGTCGAAGGACACCTCCACCTGCGGCAGGCCACGCGGCGCCGGCTCGATGCCGGACAGGTCGAACTTGGCCAGCGACTTGTTGAAGCGGGCCTGTTCGCGCTCACCCTGCAGCACGTGCACGGTCACGGCCGACTGGTTGTCCTCGGCGGTGGAGAACACCTGCGAGGCCTTGGTCGGGATGGTGGTGTTCTTCTCGATGATCTTGGTGAACACGCCGCCCATGGTTTCGATGCCCAGCGACAGCGGGGTCACGTCCAGCAGCAGCACGTCCTTGACGTCGCCGCCCAGCACGCCACCCTGGATCGCCGCACCCAGTGCCACGGCTTCGTCCGGGTTGACGTCCTTGCGCGGCTCCTTGCCGAAGAACTCGGTCACCGCCTGCTGCACCTTCGGCATGCGGGTCTGGCCGCCGACCAGGATCACTTCGCTGATGTCGCTCGAACGCAGGCCGGCATCGTTCAGGGCGACGCGGCACGGCTCGATCGACTTCTTGATCAGGTCTTCCACCAGCGCTTCCAGCTTGGCGCGGGTCAGCTTGATGTTCAGGTGCTTCGGACCCGACGCGTCAGCGGTGACGTACGGCAGGTTCACTTCAGTCTGCTGGGCGCTGGACAGCTCGATCTTGGCACGCTCGGCAGCGTCCTTCAGGCGCTGCAGGGCCAGCGGATCCTTGCGCAGGTCGATGCCCTGGTCCTTGTTGAACTCTTCCACCAGGTACTCGATGACGCGGTTGTCGAAGTCTTCGCCGCCCAGGAAGGTGTCGCCGTTGGTGGCCAGCACTTCGAACTGCTTCTCGCCGTCGACGTTGGCGATCTCGATCACCGAGACGTCGAAGGTACCGCCGCCCAGGTCGTACACAACGATCTTGCGATCCTTGTTGTCGCCCTTGTCCAGGCCATAGGCCAGCGCGGCCGCGGTCGGCTCGTTGATGATGCGCTTGACGTCCAGACCTGCGATGCGGCCGGCATCCTTGGTGGCCTGGCGCTGGCTGTCGTTGAAGTAGGCCGGCACGGTGATGACCGCTTCGGTGACCTTCTCACCGAGGAAGTCCTCGGCGGTCTTCTTCATCTTCTCCAGTACCTTGGCCGAGATTTCCTGCGGCGCCATCTTCTTGGCGTCGCTGGTGGCCACCCACGCATCACCATTGTCATGGGCGAGGATGCTGTACGGGACGTGGGCGATGTCCTTCTGCACCTCGGCGTCGGTGAACTTGCGGCCGATCAGGCGCTTCACCGCGTAGAAGGTGTTCTTCGGGTTGGTCACCGCCTGGCGCTTGGCCGAGGCACCGACCAGGACTTCGCCGTCCTTGGTGTAGGCGACGATCGACGGGGTGGTGCGATCGCCTTCCGAATTCTCGATGACGCGGGCCTTGCCGCCGTCCATGATCGCCACGCACGAGTTGGTGGTGCCGAGGTCGATACCAATGATCTTGCCCATGGGGGAGACTCCTGAGAAATGCTGTGTGGATGTCAGTCCGGCCGCTCGGCCGGTGGATGAATGGGATGTGGGGGAGGCTCGTGGAAC
>NZ_JAODZG010000051.1:0-23712 GCF_029835135.1 Stenotrophomonas sp. GD04145
CCCTTGCTTGCGAAAAAGCGGTGCAGCCGCAGGCTGCAGAACACCCTCAATCCGAATCCTGCGCGCGCGCTGCTTCGGCCTGGGTTTCTTCCTGTGCCGCCATTTCGCGCGCGATCCACGCATCGATCATGTGCCGCTGGCGCTGTGCCTGCCGCCGCTCCCGCGTGTACTCCTGGTCCAGTACCCGGTACAGCGAGACCATCACCAGCACCATCAGCAGCGCGAATGGCAGTGCCGAGATCGTGATCATGCCCTGCAGCGCGTCGAGGCCGCCGGCCAGCAGCAACGCACCTGCGATCAGCGCGATGCCCACACCCCAGGCCAGCTTGCGCTTGGCGGGCGGGTCGCCTGCCTCGTCGGTGGACATGCTGGCCAGCACCAGCACCGCCGAGTCAGCCGAGGTCACGAAGAAGATCATCAGCAGAACCAGCGCGATGCACGACAGCAGCAATGGCAGCGGCATGCTGTCGAACAGGGTGAACAGTACGGTCTCATAGCCGTTGCCCAGCGCCTGTACCAGGTCTGCATGGCCGAAGATCTGCGACCAGATCGCGGTGCCACCGAACACCGAGAACCAGAAGAAGCCCAGCAGCGTCGGCGCCAGTACCACGCCCACCACGAACTCGCGCACGCTGCGGCCACGCGAGATGCGCGCGATGAACGAACCCACGAACGGTGCCCAGGAAATCCACCAGGCCCAGTAGAAGATCGTCCAGTCGGCGACCCACGTACTGGAGGAGAACGGTGACATGCGCAGGCTCATCGTCACCAGCTGGTTCAGGTAGGACCCCAGTGTCGTGGTGAAGGTATTGAAGATCGCGCCGGTCGGCCCGAGCACCAGGACCAGTGCCAGCAGCAGGGCGGCCAGCGCCAGGTTGAAGTTCGACAGCCATTTCACGCCGCGCTCCACGCCGCTGAGGGTGGAGGCCATGTACAGCACGAAGGCGACGGCGATGATGGTCAGCTGCAGCGGCACACCGGCATGCACGCCGAACACGCGCTGCATGCCGGCTGCGATCTGGATGGTGCCGAAGCCCAACGTGGTGGCCACACCGATTGCCGTGGCCACCACCGCGGCAATGTTGACAATCCGTCCTATCCAGCCCCGATGATGATGACCGATGATCGGCTGCAGCATGTCGCTGACCAGCCCGCGGCCGTTGCGGTTGAACTGGAACCACGCCATTGCCAGACCGATCAGCGCGTAGATCGCCCACGGATGCAGGCCCCAGTGGAAGAACGCATAGCGCATCGCTGCACGTGCGGCGTCCATGCTTTCCGGTGCCAGTCCTTCCGGCGGCTTGCTGAAGTGGGAGATCGGCTCGGCCGCCCCCCAGAACACCAGGCCGATGCCCATGCCGGCGGCGAACAGCATCGACATCCAGCTGGCCCGCGAGAATTCGGGTTCGGCGTCTTCGCCACCGATGCGCAGGTTGCCGAAGCGGCCGAACGCCAGGTACATCAGGAACACCAGCGCCAGGAACACCACCAGCAGGTACAGCCAGCCGATGCCGCGGATGAGTTCGCCGAGGATGCTCTGCACCACGGCGTTGAAGGGACCGGGTGCTACGCCGGCAAGCAGCACCAGCAACAGGACCAGTGCGATGGAAACACGAAACACCATGAAGGAGCTTCTCCGATCAAAGGGATTGAGGGAGCGAGCAAATGCTTGCAGCGAGGGGCCGGCGGCACTCGAGCGCTAGCCGGGCAGGGGCCGCGATGGCGGCGATGCGTCATCGGTCGCAGCGACACGATGCGCGTGCACGTTACTGAACGCGACGTCATGGTTGCGTTAATTCATCAATGTCGCGTGACGCGCAGCCGCCCCGTAGGCTCGCCCTGTTGCAGGACTTCTATGGTCTAATGCCGGCAAGAAGCGGGGGTACCGCGGCCATCGGCCACGGTTGAGACAGTCCCTTGGAACCTGATCCGGCTCATACCGGCGTAGGGAAGCTTTGCAATGCAACCGAACCCGGACGCGGCCCAAGGGCCGTCCGCGTGCGGGGGCAGTGCGCCGCCGCTTCGTCCCTGACCCTCCTGGACGATGCCCGATGAACGCACAGCTCTCCGCCCTGCAGCAACAGGCCCAGCAACTCTCCGAATCCGTGACCCGGCCGATTCCCGGCTCGCGCAAGATCCATGTCACCGGCTCGCGCCCGGACCTGCGCGTGCCGATGCGCGAGATCACACTGAGCCGCACGCCGACCCTGTTCGGCGGCGAAGAGAACGCGCCGGTCACGGTGTATGACACCTCCGGCCCCTACACCGATCCTGACGTGCGCATCGACCTGTCCGCGGGCTTGCCGGCCCTGCGCCGTGCCTGGGTCGAAGCGCGGGGTGACACCGAACAGCTTGATGGCCTGAGCTCTTCCTTCGGCCGCGATCGCGAGCACGACCCGAAGCTCGATGCGGTGCGCTTCCCGGCCCGCAGCCTGCCGCGCCGCGCCCGTGCGGGTGGCAATGTCACCCAGATGCACTATGCGCGCCGCGGCATCATCACGCCGGAGATGGAATTCGTCGCCATCCGCGAGAACCAGCGGCTGGACGCGATCCGCGATGCAGGCCTGCTGCAGCAGCATCCGGGCGAAGCCTTCGGCGCATCCATCCAGAAGATCATCACCCCGGAGTTCGTCCGCGACGAAATCGCCCGTGGCCGGGCGGTGCTGCCCAACAACATCAACCACCCGGAAAGCGAGCCGATGATCATCGGCCGCAACTTCCTGACCAAGATCAACGCCAACATCGGCAACAGCGCGGTGTCATCCGGCATTGCCGAGGAAGTGGAGAAGCTGGTGTGGGCGATCCGCTGGGGGGGCGATACGGTGATGGACCTGTCCACCGGCAAGCACATCCACGAGACCCGCGAGTGGATCATCCGCAACTCGCCGGTGGCGATCGGCACGGTGCCGATCTATCAGGCCCTGGAGAAGGTCGATGGCCGTGCCGAGGCACTGACCTGGGAGATCTTCCGCGACACATTGATCGAACAGGCCGAACAGGGCGTGGACTACTTCACCATCCATGCCGGCGTGCTGCTGCGCTACGTGCCGCTGACCGCCAAGCGGGTGACCGGCATCGTCAGTCGCGGCGGCTCGATCATGGCCAAGTGGTGCCTGGCCCATCACAAGGAGAATTTCCTCTACACGCACTTCGAAGACATCTGCGAAATCATGAAGGCCTACGACGTGACCTTCTCGCTGGGCGATGGGCTGCGCCCGGGCTGCATCGCAGACGCCAACGACGCGGCGCAGTTCGGCGAGCTGGAAACGCTGGGCGAGCTGACGAAGATCGCATGGAAGCATGACGTGCAGACGATGATCGAAGGTCCCGGGCACGTGCCGATGCAGCTGATCAAGGAAAACATGGACAAGCAGCTGCGCGAATGTGGTGAGGCTCCGTTCTATACGCTGGGGCCGCTGACCACGGACATCGCGCCCGGCTATGACCACATCACCAGTGCCATCGGCGCAGCGATGATCGGTTGGTTCGGTACCGCGATGCTCTGCTACGTGACGCCGAAGGAACACCTTGGCCTTCCCAACCGCCAGGATGTGCGCGACGGCATCATGGCCTATCGCATCGCCGCACATGCGGCCGACCTGGCCAAGGGGCATCCGGGCGCGCAGGTCCGCGACAACGCATTGAGCAAGGCGCGCTTCGAGTTCCGTTGGGAAGACCAGTTCCACCTCGGGCTGGACCCGGAGAAGGCAAAGGAATTCCATGACGAGACGCTGCCCAAGGACGCGCACAAGCTGGCGCACTTCTGCTCGATGTGCGGGCCGCACTTCTGCTCGATGAAGATCACCCAGGACGTGCGGGAGTACGCCGAGGCCGGAATGAAGGAGAAGTCCGAGCAGTTCCGCGCTGCGGGCGCGGAGGTCTACCAGCAGGGCTGACCGGACTGGCGTCGCCGGGCGTGCCCCGGCGGCGCTGCATCGCGCGCCTCACGCGCATCCCGTTATCCTCCGCCCATCTTTCCGGGGAAGGGACGCCATGCCTGTTGCCGTGACCACCCGCTGGCTGGCCATCGCCCGCCGCCATCCGTCCGCGTGGCTGCTGGGCGCGCAGCTGCTGGCGGTGATGCTGTATCCCGCGCTGGACGACACGGCCGCCGGCCGCGCTGCATTGGGCATGTTTGGAATGGCGGTGCTGGGCCTGGCGTTGTGGGTGGTCCAGCGCAGCCCGTTGGGTACATGGCTGGCACTGCTGCTGGCGATTCCGGCGGTGGTGTTCTCCATCGCCGGCGCGCTGCTGGACCGCGCCGCGCTGGTGACCACCGCGCAGCTTCTGGAGAGCCTGCTCTACTTCTATACGGCCGGCGCCCTGATCGCCTACATGCTGCAGGACCACAAAGTCACCCGCGACGAGCTGTTCGCGGCCGGCGCCACCTTCACCTTGCTCGCGTGGGCATTCGCCTTCGCATTCGGGGTGTGCCAGCAGTGGTATCCGGGCAGCTTCCAGGGCAGCAGCGAGGGACCTCAGCGAAGCTGGATGGAGCTGCTTTATCTGAGCTTCAGCTTGCTGTCCGGGGTCGGCCTGAGCGATGTCGTGCCGCTGCATCCGCAGGCACGCGCACTGGTCATGCTGGAGCAGTTCTCAGGCGTGATGTACGTGGCTTTGGTGGTTTCGCGGCTGGTCGGATTGACCATGCTGCGGCGTTTCTGAAAATGAATGGCAGATAAAAATTTCGCGCCCGAAAGGGCGCGAATGATGGTGCGAAGTTATGTGAATGCGTCGGCGAGAGAGAGCCTGATGTCGACCACGCGATAGGCGAGGTAACCGGCATAGGCTAGTATTCTCGCGCTCCATTGTTTTTGCGGTATGCGCCGATGCTTTGTGCGGAGTCTGGCTTTTCGCTGTTCCCCGTTGGGGACGGTATCGAAGGCGAACACTGCCCGGAAACTGTCTCTACTGTTTAGCAAAAAATGAACCGCAGCGAAATCCAGCCCACCGAATCTGATCGGATCCGGATCGGCGAATGTGTCGTCACTTTGTCCTCGCGAGAGGTCGAAGTTGCCGGCGCGCGTCGCCCGCGCCGGCTGACGCCGAAGGCGCTGGGCGTGCTGCGTGTGCTGCTGCGGCAACCCGGGCGCGTGGTCACCCGCGAAGAACTGTTCGCCGAGGTGTGGCCCGATACGCTGCCCACCAACGATGTGCTGACGCAGGCGGTCACCCAGCTGCGCAAAGCGTTCGCCAACGACGATGACAATGGCCAGGCGTATATCGAGACGATCGCCAAGACCGGCTATCGCCTGCGCGTACCGGTGCAGGCCATGCCCGAGCCCGAAGCGGAACTGGCGGTCGAGGCCGAAGGCGCGGCTGGCGATTCCAACGCGGTCGTGGAAGTGCACACGCCAGCCCCGGAGGACATGCGACGCCGTCGCTGGCGCTACCTGCGACGTCGATTGTTGCTGGTGCTGGGCCTGTTGATGCTGGCCGCACTGCTGGTGATGACGGTCCTGCTGCTGCGCCGTGCGCCGGCCAGCTCTCCGGTGGAGGCGGCGGTGGAGAACGGCACGCGGGTGATCGGCAGCCCGCAGCGGCCCTATCGGCTGATCACCGCCACCGCAGGCTTCGAAACCTATCCCACGCTGTCGCCGGATGGTTCGCAGGTGGCCTACGAAGGTGCCAGCGAGGATGGCCTGGGCGGCGGTGCGATCAAGGTACAGACGTCCGGCAACGCGCCGGCGCGGCAGCTGCTTGTTCCTCCTGAGGGTGCGGTTGATCGCTTCCCGAACTGGTCGCCGGATGGACGCGACATCGCCTTTGCCCGCTTCTCCGCCGATGGGGGTTGTCAGGTGCTGATCGCCAGTGCGACCGGCGGCGCGTTGCGCCAGGCCACGCGCTGCGATGGCACCGAGCTGCTCAGCTTCGACTGGACACCCGACGGGCGCGGCCTGGTATTCGGCAGCATGGTGGGCCGCTATGCCCACCGCGGTATCCGAGTACTCGATCTGGCCAGCGGACAGTGGCAGCCGCTGCAGTACGCCGTCGATCAGGACGATTTCGATTACGCGCCGCGCTATTCGCCGGACGGCAAATGGCTGGTGTTCGTGCGCAACCCGCAGATGGGCGACCTGTGGCGGGTTCCTGCCGCGGGTGGCACGCCGGAGCAGCTGACCAGCGAGTCGGCCGAGCTGCGCGGATGGGCCTGGCTTGGCGACGGCCGCACCATCGTGTTCGGCCGCCGGGTCGACAGCGAGGTGCGGCTCTATTACCTCGACATCGAGCGGCGCACGCTGCGTGATGCCGGACTGGACGACGCGCAGTGGCCGGCGGTATCGCGGCATGGCGGCATGCTGGCCTTCGTCCATCGCCGTGCACAGTTCGGCGTGTTCAAGGTGCCGATGCAGGGCGGTGAACCGGAGCGCCTGTTTGCGTCCAGCGGCCGCGACGGTCAACCGATGGCAGCACCGGACGGTCGCCAGCTGGTATTCACCTCTGACCGCTCGGGCAGCTTCGCTCTCTGGTGGGCGGACATGCAACGCCCCGATTCGCTGCGGCCGATCGAGGGCCTGCGCCCGGAAGCACGGCAGGCCCCCGATTGGTCGGCCGACAGCCGGCAACTTCTGGTGGTTGGGCGCGATGCACACGGTCGCGCGGTGGTCTACGAGATCGCACCCCGCGACGAGCGTCTGCAACCGCTGCCCGTGCCCGCCGAACAGCCGCTGCAGGCGCTGTATGGCGCCACGCCCGAGCAGCTGCTGGTGGTCGAACGTGATGTCGACCAGCGTACGCGGCTCAGTCTGTTCGATCGCAGCACCCAACCCTGGCGGCGGCTGGCGAGCATCGACGGCGTCTCCCAGGTCCGCTTTGACCGCGCAGGCCGTCGGGTGCTGTTCACCCGCCTGGCGGCGGAGGGGTTGTGGGCGGCGGACGCGGCGCTGTCCCCGGACAGCGTGCGGCAGATCAGCGAGGACAAACCCAGCCGCTGGCGCTACCGCTCGTGGACGGTTGCCGGCCACGACAGCATCGGATATCTCGGCAGTTCCACCCGCTGCAGCACCATCCTCGTCCGCATCGCCGCCGGGCAGGAGGATGCCGGGCGCTGCCTGGACGCGCAGCGCTTGAGCGCGAGCAACGGACTCAGCGCCAGCGCAGACGGGACGGCCCTGTTTGTCGCTCTGGCAGTCAGTGATGGCGCCGACATCGGCGTGATGCGGCTGCCCGAAAAGGCGCCAGCGCTGTTCCCGGCCTTCTCCAAGATGTTGATGTTCAAGGGAAATGGGCCTTCGTAATTTTTTCGTCGGGATCTCGCCGCGAATTCGTGGCGATCTCGTCGGTCTTTCCTGACGCGGTGCCGCCTGATTGGGCAAAACGGAGGCCTGTACTTGGCAAATCCGTGGTGCACCATGCGTCAACTCTCACTGGCCGATCGTGGCCAATCCGTCTCCCTGGACAAGGCACTCGATGACGTCGTGCCGACCTGTCTGGGCGTTGCCCGGCTCGGCAGCCTGCAGACCGCGGGCAGCAGCTTCACCGTGTGGATGCAGGTGCGCGGCAGCTCCTGGGTGGAGGCCAAGGAGGGGCGCTTCCGCCTGCGCCACGGCGAATGGATCGCGTTCGAGAAGGAATCGCGCCCGCTGGTGCAGGCAGGGCGCAACGGGCTGTGCATCGGCCTGAACCTGAACGTGGAAGCGCTGCGTGTGCTGGCGGAGATGGCTGACTGCGGCCTGTACGCGGGCCGCGGCCGGATGGGCCGCAGTGACGCTCGCGTCGCGCTGCGCCTGTGGCGTGATGCCTTGGCCAGTGGCCACCCGGCGCAGCACCTGCGCCCGCTGCTGCTGCATCTGGCCGGCCTGCAGCGTGGATTGGCCGACAACGTGCAGCGCTGCCCTGGCCGTTCGCGCAGCCGCAAGCGCCAGGTGTTCGGTCGCATGCAGCGCGCCCGCCTCTATCTGGAAGGCAACAGCCACCGCGTCGTACGCATCGGCGAACTGGCCGAGCTGACCAACTTCTCCAGCTGGTATCTCTCCAAGACGTTCCAGAGCCTGTATGAAGAAAGCCCGCAGTCGCTTTCGGCACGGCTGCGCCTGGAGCGCGCCGCCGACCTGCTGCGCGACACCGACATGATGGTGGGGGAGGTCGCCGCGGCCAGTGGTTTCGACAACTGCTGCAGCTTCGCCCGGGCGTTCCGCGCCCGCTACGGGCAGTCCGCTTCGCGCTTCAGGGAAAACGGCGGCTTGCTCCCGCCACAATCCGCAAAGTCTCTGGTTGGTTCGCGCAAATACAGCGCTGCAACGCAATCGTAACGTGCTGGGGTGTTTTAACACGCTGCTAACACGTACCTTGGAGAGATTGATGAACGTTCGTAACCCCGCAGTGCGGTTCGGCCTGCTGCCGGCCGGCATTGCGCTGGCGCTGGCGCCCGCCTTCGCTTCCGCACAGGAAGCACCGGAAGCAAAGGGCACCACCGACCTGGACCGCATTTCGGTCACCGGCTCGCGCATCCGCGGCGCTGCCGTTGAAACCCAGCAGCCGATCGTCACCCTGAGCCGTGAGAACCTGGAAAAGCAGGGCTACACCTCGGTTGCCGACGTCCTGCAGAACCTGACCTCGGCCGGCTCCCCGGCCATCTCCCGTTCGGAGTCGCTGGCTTCGGGCGAAAACGTCGGTGGCTACTACGTCGACATCCGCAACCTGGGCGCGCAGCGCACCCTGGTGCTGATGAACGGCAAGCGCCTGGGCGCGACCACCGCCGGCTACCAGGATCTGAGCCAGATCCCGATGGCCGCCATCGAGCGCATCGAGATCCTGAAGGACGGCGCCTCGGCCATCTACGGTTCGGACGCCATCGCGGCCGTGGTCAACGTGATCACCCGCAAGCGCTTCGACGGCGCTGAAGCCAGCGTCTATGTCGGTCAGTACGGCAAGGGCGACGGCGACACCGAAACCTATTCGTTCACCCTCGGCAGCATGGGCGAGCGCGGCGGTGTCACCCTGTCCGCCGAGTACTCCAAGCAGGATCCGGTGTGGGCGAAGGACCGTTGGTTCAGCCGTGACGGCAACGCCGGCCCGAACTACCCGGGTTCGGGCGCCAGCCCGATCAACCAGAAGGGTGGCTTCTGCGACCCGTGCGTCACCCCGAACCTGAAGCAGGGCGAGCCGGGCTATGTCGGCCCGAGCGACCAGCGCTGGTACACCCTGCGTGATGGCGGCAACCCGGCCAACCGCGCCGACTACCGTCTGGAAACCTCCGCTGACGCCGTCAATGCCAACGAGCAGATGATGGTGCAGACCGGTATCGAGCGTAAGTCGCTGTACGTCAACGGCAACTACGACTTCACCGACGCGATCTCGTTCAACGCTGACGTGCTCTACAACGAGCGCAACACCACCCAGCAGATCGCAGGCTATCCGTACCAGTCGGCATCCTTCGACACCCCGCTGTCGGCCGACAGCGCGTTCAACCCGACCGGTGAAGACCTGACCTTCCGCCGCCGTCTGTGGGAAGTGCCGCGCACCACCGAAAGCCAGGTCAAGACCCTGCGCTTCGCCCCGAGCATCAGCGGCTTCTTCGACTTCGCCGGCAAGACCTTCGACTGGGACGTCGGCGCGCTGTGGAACCGCAACGAAACCACCAAGCGTGGTCACGGTGACATGAGCCTGATCGCATCGGAACAGGCGCTGGGCGCTTCGTTCATCGGTGCTGATGGCGTCGCCCGCTGCGGCACCAGCATGTCCGATCCGCTCGCCACCAGCGGCTGCCGTCCGTGGAACCCGCTGCTGCCGTTCGGCGTTGCCGGTGCCGGTTCGCTGGCCGACCAGGCCACCCAGGACTTCCTGTTCCCGTACTTCACCGATACCGGTCTGACCAAGACCACCAGCTTCACCGCCAACCTGTCGGGTTCGATCGTGACCCTGCCGGCCGGTGACCTGGGCTTCGCCGTGGGCGTCGAGCACCGCAAGGAAGAAGGCCGCTTCTCGCCAGACGCCTTCGCACAGTCGGGCCAGTCCACCGGCCTGGGCGCGCAGACCACCCAGGGTGAGTACTCGCTGGACGAGGTCTACCTGGAACTGAACGTGCCGGTCCTGGCGGACATGCCGTTTGCCAAGGAACTGACCCTGAATGCTGCGACCCGTTACTCGGATTACAGCAACTTCGGCGACACCCTGAACTCGAAGTTCGGCTTCACCTGGCGTCCGCTGGACGAGCTGCTGGTTCGCGGTACCTGGGCTGAGGGCTTCCGTGCTCCGACCATCGACAACCTGTACGGTGGCCTGAGCAGCAGCTTCGAGTCGTACACCGATCCGTGCGGCATCACCGCGCCGGGTTCGGTCAACGGCAACGCGGCCTGCTCGGCGGCGGGCGTCCCGGTCGGTTACACCCAGCTGGGCCAGGGCCTGATTCCGTGCACCTCGACCCCGTGTGCGACGCCGGACCAGTTCATCTCGGGTGCCAACCCGAACCTGACCCCGGAAACCTCCAAGAGCACCACCGTCGGCCTGGTCTGGAGCCCGCGCTGGGTGCAGGGCCTGGACATCTCGCTGGACTGGTACAAGTACGAAATCAGCGACATGATCATCGCTGACAGCGTCGACCGCATCCTGCGTGACTGCTACGTGCTGGGCGATGCTTCGCGTTGCGCCGCACACACCCGTGCAGGCGATGGCCACATCAACGGCATGACCTACGGCCTGGCCAACCTCGGCCAGATGGAAACCCAGGGCTACGACCTGGGCATCAAGTACCGCCTGCCGGAGCTGGCCATCGGCCAGTTCGCGATCGACTGGCAGACGAGCTACCTGGCCAAGTACGACGAGCAGGGCCAGAACGCTGACGGTGACAACATCACCATCGGCCGTGTCGGTGAGCCGGGCCTGTTCCGCGTGCGTTCGAACCTGGGCCTGACCTGGTCGAAGGGTGACTTCGGCGTGGCGTACACCGCACGTTACTACTCGGGCATGAACGAAGCCTGCGTGGCCAACCGTCCGTGCGACGACGCCGACCGCTACCAGAACGGTGAGAAGTCGCCGCTGCGCAAGACCGGCTCCAACACCTTCCACGACCTGCAGGTCAGCTGGAAGGCACCGTGGGATGCCACCATCGCGCTGGGCGCCAACAACGTGTTCGACCACAAGGGTCCGATCATGTTCACCCAGCCGAACTCGAGCTTCGCCTACTACGGCGGCTTCGACGTGGGTCGCTTCCTGTACATGAAGTACACCCAGCGCTTCTGATCCATCGAAGTGCGATAGCAGAACGAGGAGGGCGGACCGCAAGGTCCGCCCTTTTCGTTTCTGTAAGGGAATTCTGATCAGGTCGGGAAAGTGAGTGCGGTCACTGTCTGCTCTTGTCGCATTCAGCACAGTAGGTGCGTCCAATACCGGACACTGGGAGATGGATATGAAGCGCACGCTTTTCCGCCAGGTATCGGCCGCCGTCCTGATCTATGCAACGCTGGTGGGCTCGCTGTCCGCACAGAACATCATCGTCTGCGGCGGCGGTGTGTACTGCGAGCAACTCCGGCTGGAGTGCCTGGCCAAGGGCAACGCCCCGGCCCTGTGCGAGCGTCAATGGCGTCTGTGCGTGCTGGACGCCTGTCCGCAGCGCTGAGAGAGAAAAAAGGGCGCGTCCGTTGGACGCGCCCTCATGCGAGGTGACGGCAGTCGTCTGCGTGCTGCTCAGGCGTCAGTGGGTGTCAGCCCCATCAGTGCATTGGCATGCTCACGCCACTGCGGCAATCGATTGAGCACGCCCGCGCGCTGCAGGTAGTCCTCGTCAACGGGATCGCCGTTGACCAGCGCCAGCGCCACGTGCACCGCCCCGGTCACCCAGAAACTGCGGGTCGTGGCGCGTTGCGGCTGCAGGTGGAACGCCACCGCTTCGATGATCGGCATCGGCAGGCCCCACAGCCCCAGCAGGTAGGCGCCGGCTTCGGCGTGCCCGGGACGGAGGTCGCCGGCCAGCGCAGGCTCGCTGCGCTCGTTGCGGACGCCCGGCAGCAGCAGGCCGATATCAGCCAGCAGCGCCGCGGTGGCACCCAGTTCCGCACTGGAATCGGGCAGCAGGCGGGCGGCCAGGCGCGAGGCGAGCAGGGCGCGCTGCTGCAGCGAGTTGCGTTCGGCCGCAGACAGCGTCGGTGCCGAGAACACCTCGCTTGCCAGGACCAGGTCGCGCAGGGTGGACAGGCCCAGTCGGGTGACCGCCGTGCGCAGATCGGCGATGGTGCGGCCCTGGCTGAAGAAGGCCGAGTTGGACAGCTGCAGGACTTTCGCGGCGATGGCAGGATCGGCGGCGACCAGTTTGGCCACGTCGGCGCTGTCGGTATCGTCATCGTGTTCCAGGGCCTGGGTCAGGCTCAGGTACAGGTGTGGCGGCGAAGGCAGCTTCTCGATGCGGCCGATGGCATCACGCAGGCGCGGGCTGTCCAGCACCTCGCGCAGCTCTTCCAGGCTGGTCAAGGCCTCCAGCAGCACTTCCGGCGCCAGTGGCAGCGGCAGGAAGCGGTGGGCAACGCCGATCAGGCGCGCCGGTGGTGGCCGGTTGCCGTGCTGGGCATCGACCAGGGCGATACGGATGGTTTCCGGGCGCAGTGTCCGGATCTGCCCCAGCAAGGTGGTGGCATTGAGGTCCGGCAGCTGCGGGCAGACGATCACCGCGTCCACGCCCTGCGTCGCCACTGCCGTCATCGCGGTGTGGCCGTCGGCGGCGGTCAACGGCTGCCAGTCTTCCCCAAGATCGGCAATGAATTCGGTCAGCTCGGCCGGCAGGCTGGCTGCATCTCCAACAAGCAGAATACGCACGACACAATCCCCTGGCTGTCTCGACGCTGGATGTCGACGACGTGTGAAGTGACGCAATTTACCTAATACAGCACCCGGAGTGCTGTGCCGTGGTGTTGAAACGTGACCCGCATCGCTCCGGCAGGACACACCGGAGCGACGCGGTTCAGGATCAGGCCTTGCTGCCTTCCAGGTAGCGCGCGTGCGCTTCGACCAGGATCTGCTTGGCTTCCGCCGCACCGCCCCAGCCGTCGAGCTTGACCCACTTGCCCTTTTCCAGGTCCTTGTAGTGCTCGAAGAAGTGGCCGATGCGCTCCAGCCAGTGGCTGGAGACCTGCTCGATGTCCTCCACGTGGGCATAGCCGCTGAAGATCTTGGCGACCGGCACGGCCAGGATCTTCTCGTCGCTGCCGGCCTCATCGCTCATCTTCAGCACGCCGACCGGGCGGCAGCGCACCACCGAGCCCGGCACCAGCGGCAGCGGCAGCACCACCAGCACGTCGGCCGGATCGCCGTCGCCGCACAGGGTGCTGGGCACGTAGCCGTAGTTGCACGGGTAGCGCATCGGGGTCGACAGGATGCGGTCGACGAAGATCGCGCCGGTTTCCTTGTCCACTTCGTACTTCACCGGCTCCGAGTCCTTCGGGATCTCGATGATGACGTTGATTTCTTCCGGCGGGTTCTTGCCGGGCGAGACGAGTTCCAGACCCATGGTCGTGCTCCAGGTGGGGATGTAGGCGGATAGCCCTCCATTTTATGCCTTTGCAGGCCGCTGTGCAGGTGGGGCGACCCCTACAGGCCGCTGCGCAGGTGGACGACCTGCGGCGCCCGCCTTGCCCGATGGGCCCGGAAGGCCGGCCGGCGCAGGCTGCTGGCTCGTTCCCTGGGAGATACCCGCCATGTCCTGGACAACCCGCTGCTGCGGCACGTTCCTGTTGTTCGCAACCCTGCCGGCGCTGGCACACGCCAGCCATGTCGACCTTGTCGACTACCCCTCGCTCCAAGCCAATCGGGACCGCTTCCACCGGTTGCAGGCGTCGCTGGTGCGCGAGTTCGACGGCATCTGCGCCGACACCTTCTGCGAAGGTGAGTACAGCAACTACCGGGTACTGACGTTCCGCTGTGCCGTGCAGGCCGACGCCGGCACCGTACGCCACTGCGCCTGGGGCATCGTGGCCAGCGAGCTGCAGGTCGAACCGGTCCGCGGCGAAGTGCAGGTGGACAATGCGCGCTGGATCTGCCCCGTCACCCTTGGGGAGGGGATTCCGGTGGAGGTGTTCCACGCGACGCTGGAGCAGGAGGAGGGCGCGTTCGAGCCCTTCCCGGGAACCGATGTGACGGACTTCGACACACTGCCGACCTGCCTGGGGCGGCCGGGCAATGCCGGGAGGGCCGCCTGATGCGCGCGCTGAAGAGGGGTGTTCTTGCAGGCCTGATGGGGCTGGCCGGCGCGGCACACGCTGCGCCGGCCTATGTGGATGCACGCCTGTTCCCCAACCAGGCGGCTGGGTGGCAACGCTTCCTGGCGGTCGAACGGTCGCTGCGGCAGAGCTTTGACCACGTCTGCGGTGACACCTTCTGCGAAGGCGAATACAGCAATCTGCTGCCGATGCGGTTGCGCTGCTCGGTGCATGCGGCGAGCGGCGCCATCCAGAGCTGCATCTGGACCTTCGCCGGCAGCGCCACCGCGGTGGCTGATGATGGACGGATCGATGTCGACCTGCGCAGTTTCGCCTGTCCACTGCCCGTGGCGACGGGAACACGGCTTGAGGACTTCCTCCGTGCGCTGGAGCAGGCCGCGCCCGTCCGTGCGATCCATGTCACGCCGCCAGGCAGCCGCATTTCGATTCACGAGGGGCTGATCGGTTGCCTGTGATTCTCTCAAATGAGAACGTGACTGATTCGCATTGACGGTGTAGCATGCGCGGCGCCCTCCCGTCGTACCGGCTCCGCGCATGCCATCCAATGCCGCCACCCTCACCGAACTGCTGATCCGAGAGCGGCCGGCGCTGCTGCGCCGGGTGCAGCGCATCCTGGGGGGCGACCCGGGTGCGGAGGACGTGATCCAGGCTGTCTGGTTCAAGGCCCGCGGGGTGGGCAACGCCCCGTTGATCGACAATCCCAGGGCCTATCTGTACCGCCTGGCAGCCAACCTGGCGACCGATCATGGACGC
The DNA here is from genome assembly GCF_029835135.1 of Stenotrophomonas sp. GD04145. NCBI lineage: Bacteria > Pseudomonadati > Pseudomonadota > Gammaproteobacteria > Lysobacterales > Lysobacteraceae > Stenotrophomonas > Stenotrophomonas sp. GD04145. The sequence continues at coordinate 14,901 of NZ_JAODZG010000051.1, forward strand.
GAGTCGACGCGCCGCAACCGCCTGTTGGCCGATCACTACCTGTGGGGACCGGACGAGGCTACGTCCACGTCCACCGAAGAGCAGGTGATGGCGCAGGATGAGCTGCAGCGTGTCCTCGATGCGGCCAGCCACCTGCCGGAGCCGACCCGCGCCATCTTCCGCCTCAATCGGCTGCAGGGCCTGACCCAGGCCGAGATCGCGCGTCGCCTTGGCGTGTCGGTCACCACCGTGGAGAACCACATCCGCGCCGCGTTGCAGCGCCTGGCCTGGGCCCGCAGCGGCCGCTGAGCGGACGCGCTTGGGGATGGGGCTGGCTCAAACGTCTTGATGGCTGGACTGTACCTGCGGTCCAGTTCCCTCTCCCCGCGCGTGAATATTCCTGTCCGCCAGCCAATGAGCCCGCCGAACACTTCTTCTCCCGCCGCCTGCGAAGACGTCGTGGCCGAACAGGCCATGCGCTGGATCGCATGGCTGGCATCGGGCGACATCACCGATGCTGGCATGTGCGAATTCGAAGAGTGGCTGGCGCAACCGGGCCATCGCCACGCCTTCGAGCAGCAGCGCACGCTGTGGCGCAGCCTCGGCCCTCGACCGGCTGTCGCGTCTGCGGTGCGGCGCCGGCGCCGGCGTCAGCGGCTGCGCTGGGTGACGGCTGCCGCTGCCGCCCTGGCGATGCTGATGATCTGGCCCGAAGCGTCCCTGCGCCTGCAGGCGGACCACCGCAGCCGCCAGAGCGTCCAGCATGTGCAGTTGCCCGACGGCAGCCGTGCGGTGCTCGACGCGGACAGCGCGATCGCCGTGCACTTCGATGCGGGCACTCGGCGGGTCGATCTGCTGCGTGGCCGCGCCTGGTTCGAGGTGGTCGCCGATCCGCAGCGGCGCTTCAGCGTGTCCGCAGGCAACGGCGTGGTTGAAGACATCTCCACGGCATTCTCCGTGTCGCGGGTCGAGGAAGCGGTTGAAACCCAGGTCGGGCAGGGCAGGGTGCGCGTGGCCGCCCCGGCCGACAGTGGCTGGACCTATCTGCAGGCGGGGCAGCGTGCGCAGTATGGTTCCGCGTCCGGCGTCGTCCGCCTGAGCGATGTCGCTGCCGACAGCGTGGGTGCGTGGCGCCAGGGCGAACTGCTGCTTGAGCAGGCCAATGTTGCCGATGCAGTGCATCTGCTCGGCCGCTATCGTGCCGGTCCGACCTTCGTGCAGGGCGACCTGTCGACCTTGCCGGCCGTGAGTGCCGCACTGCGTATCGATCGCCCCGAACAGGCCCTGGATGCACTCGCGGAGACGACGGGGCTGAGGATCACCCGCCTGCCGATGGCTGTGGTCATCGTTCACAGATGACGCCGTGTCACGTGTGGAGACGTGATCGGCAGTGATCCCCCTTGGGGCTGTGGCGCTGCCGTTCGTCTTACTCCACGAACGTACCCGCAGCCGCCACGTACGTCGCCGTGTCCACGCGTGCCGTGGATGACGCCGCGCCTGCGGCTCCGCTTTCCTGACAGGTTTCTCCATGTTCGATTCCCCACGTCCGGGCCGCACTCCGCGCCCGTCCCGCCTGTGTGTCGCACTGCTCGCCGCCGGTATTGCCGGCGCAGTACCGCCCGCGCTGGCCCAGGATACTGCCAACCCGCAGGCAGCCGCGCAGCGCTTCGACATTCCCGCGCAGCCGCTCGACAGCGCGTTGCGCAGCTACATGCGGCAGTCCGGCGTACAGGTGGTCTATCCGGCTGCGTTGGCCAGCGGCGTCACGTCGCAGGCGGTCAGCGGCCCGTTCACCGCGGACGAGGCGCTGGCAAGGCTGCTGCAGGGCAGTGGCATGGGCGTGCGCCGGGTGGGCGACGGTGCAGTGACACTGGCAGCGGCCGGCGCCCTGCAGGCGCAATCGCCGACCATCACCGGCCCGCTGCGTGTGGCCGGCGATCGCGTCGCTGAAGGCATCAGCAGCGACGAGGCGCGCCTGCTCGACAGCTATCGCAGCGTCGGCTCGACCACCACGCTGGATCGCACAACGCTGGAGCGCTTCCGTGGCACATCCAACGGCGACATCGTCAAGGGCGTGGCCGGGGTCACCGCCGGTGATCCGCGCGTGGGCAACGGTTTCGACGTGAACATCCGCGGCATCCAGGGCCAGAGCCGCGTGCCCGTCATCATCGATGGCGGGCAGTCCAGCATGGACACCTACCGAGGCTACGCCGGCCAGTCTCAGCGCAGCTATCTTGATCCGGACCTGATCTCACGCCTGACCATCACCAAGGGCCCCAGCCTGCAGGCCAACGCGTCCGGCGGCATCGGCGGCGTGGTGGAGATGGAGACGCTGAACGTGGGTGACATCCTGCGCGAGGGCCGCGACGTCGGCGTCCGCGTGCGCGCTGGGTTGGCCAACGCCAGCGCCAACAGCGTGCCGGCTTACAGCGCCGTGCCCCGGACGGACCGCAGCGCCACCGGAAGCCAGTTCTTCAACGTTGCCGCCGCCGGGCACTGGGACCGCTTCGATCTGGTCGCGGCGTACGCTCACCGCGACAACGGCAACTACTTTTCCGGCAGGCACGGATACGATGACTTTCCGCAGACGCGGCGCACGCTGGCACCGTTGAATCCGCCGCGTACCGAAGTGTTCAACACCTCCTCGCGCTCGACGTCGGCCCTGCTCAAAGGCACCTGGCGCATCGACGATGCGCAGACCCTCGAAGCCGGCTATCGCCGCTATGAGGGCCGCGCCGGCGAGATCATGGCCTCGCAGATCATCCGCGTTGAGCGGGATCGCATCCCACAGTGGGATCCCGGCCACGTCGACATGGACAGCTACAGCCTGCGCTATCGCTTCGATCCAGACAGCGAGCGGATCGATCTGCGCGTCAACGCCTGGTACACCGATGCTGACAGCGTGATGTACAACAGCCTGACCGGCATCACGCCGTGGTACTTCGACCGCCGTACCGAGTGGTACGACGCGCCGAGTTTCAGCGGCGATCCGGGCTACAAGGATGCCTACCGCAATCCGCTGCGACAGAAGCGCTTCGGCCTGGATGCCAGCAACACCTCGATCTTCGACACCCGTGCAGGCGTGTTCACCCTCGACTACGGCCTGTCCTACAGCGACGAGGACATCGCACCGGGCAGCTCCGCACCGATCAAGCAGGATGATCTGGTCAACAACCGTTTCCTGCGCAACGCTGAGCGCAAGGAATACAGTGCGGTGGCGTCGCTGAAGTGGCAGCCCGACGAACACTGGGAGTTGATGGCCGGTGGCCGCTGGAACCGGGTGGACGTGCATGACCGCAATCGTCTGGCCACACCCGATGCCTATGAAGTGCAGGGACAGTACCGCTACACCGAGCTGCTGGATGGCAACCCGGCACTGCCCTCCTGGCGCGCCAAGCGCATCGCGCTGCTGAACTGGTATCCGGACGCCGATGGTGCGTTCACCCAGGCCTCGCTGTTGGCCTCGCCGTACAAGAAAGGCACGGTGGCTGACATCGGTGGCTGGAACTTCTACGACGCTGACGCACCGGAAGACCTGGAGGTGCCGGTCAGCTGGACCTGGTCGCAGCCGATCCGTCGCCGCGACAGTGCCTTCTCACCCACCGCCAGCGTGGCCTATCGCTTCAGCGAGGACACGATGGTCTACGTGAAGTACGCCGAGGGCACCAAGCTTCCGAGCCTGTTCGAGACGACACTGGGCCTGTTCACCGCCGCCAAACCCGTCGGAGAGCTGAAGCCGGAGCGCGCGCGCAGTTGGGAAATCGGTGCCAGCACCGTCCACCATGACCTGTTCACCGCCGATGATCGCCTCGCGCTGAAGCTGGCGTACTTCGATACGCGCATCGATGACCTGATCACGCGTGACTACCGCACGCTGTCGGCCGGCCTGATCCGCAACGTCGACCAGTTCAAGGTCTCAGGCATGGAGTTCCAGTCCAGCTATGACAGCGGCAAGGTATTTGCCGACCTGTCCGCGCATTACTACTTCAAGGCCAAGACCTGCGCCCCGGACATCGCCGCCGAGCGCCGGGCGTACGGTGCACAGCGCAACAACGATGAACTGGCCAGTACGCCCAACTGCGTGGACGGTGGCTTCGAGGGTTCCTACACCAATACGCAGAACCCGCCGCGCTACATGGTGAACCTGACGGCTGGATCGCGCCTGTTCGACGAGCGCCTGACCTTCGGCACCCGGGTGATCCACAACGCCGGCCCGATCAGCAGACTGGACAAGGACTGGAATGTCGGCCTTTCGGCGATCCAGCAGCTGTACCGGCCCACCACCCTGGTGGATCTGTTCGCCAGCTGGCGCTTCAGCGACCAGCTGTCGGTGGAGGCGAATGTGGACAACGTGACGGATCGTTACTATCTCGATCCGCTCGCCCTGGGCGTGATGCCCGCCCCGGGCCGTACCGCGCGCCTTGCGTTCACCTGGAGGTACTGATTACCTGCGCAGAGCGCCTTCGGTGGGTGCGGACCTTGGTCCGCACCGCCTTGCCGCGACCGCGGGCTTACAGCCCGGTCGCTGCCTTCACCGCATCTTCGTGCAGCGACTCGTTCAGTTCATCGACCACCGTGCTCCAGGCCGCATCGGCCTGCAGCGATTCGGCCAAGAACTGCCGCTGGCCATCGTTCCAGTAGGGCGCGTCGGCCACCGCCATGCCGGTAGCCAGCTGGTGGTCGCGGATGAAGCGGGCGATGCCCTCGGCGCTGGCATCCAGGCCCAGCTGCAGGAACAGGTTGGTCATGCGCGGTTCGGTGGTGATCATCATCGGTTCCCGGCGGGAAAGAGGGAGGGGCATTATCGACCCAAGCGGGCTTGGGGAAAGCCCTGCGCCGCACGTCTACAGCAGGACCTCTCTCCCAGGTACCCTCCGTGAACGCACATATCGCTCCTGAAGACAGCCGCAGCCTGCGCCTCAAGGCCGCCACGCGCGACAGCCACGGCGCGCTGGACAAGCGCATCATGGCCGGTGACATCTTTGCCGATCTCGACAGCTTCGCCCGCTTCCTGCGCGTGCAGTACCGCTTCCATCGCAGCATCGACCGGCTGTACGCCAGCCCGGCGCTGGAGGCATTGCTGCCGGGGCTGGCCGGGCGTCGGCGTCTGCAGCAGGTGGCAGCTGATCTGCACGACCTGGGGCAGGATCTCCCTGGCGCGGACATGGCGCCGTTGGCAGGTGACCTGCCGTTGCCGGTGGCGCTGGGGTGGCTGTACGTGGCCGAAGGCTCCAACCTGGGGGGCACGGTGCTGTACAAGATGGCCGCGCGGCTTGGCCTGGACCAAGGGTTCGGTGCCCGCCACCTGGCTGCGCACCCGGATGGCGCGGCCCGCCACTGGCGGGAATTCACCGCCGCGTTGGATGCGGTGCCCCTGAGCGCCGCGCAGGAACAGCAGGTGATCGATGCCGCCGATGCCGCGTTCCGTAGCGTGCATGGCCACGTTGAAATCGAGTTCGGCTGATGCCCGGGCTCTGCCTGCGGGCGATGCGCTGATGCGCTGGCTGTGGTTCGCGCTGGGCTGGATGATGGTCGGGCTGGGGGTGATCGGCGCGTTGCTGCCGGTGATGCCCACCACCATCTTCCTGATCCTGGCGCTGGGCTGCTTCGCGCGCAGTTCGCCACGGTTCAAGCAACGGCTGCTGGCACATCCTCGCTACGGCCCGCCGCTGCGACTGTGGCGGGAACAGGGCGCCGTGTCGCGCCGGGGCAAGGCATTGGCCAGCGCTGGCATGGCGGTGGGGTTCGCCTTGTTCTGCTGGGGCGCACACCCTTCCTGGCGGCTGCTGCTGGGCGTGGGCCTGTTCTTCGCGGTCAGCGCCGGCTATGTGCTCAGCCGGCCAGCGCCACGGTTGGAGCCGCCCCAGAGTGTCGAACGTGGCGATGTCGGCGATCCGCGCCGCTGTGGGCGTCGCTGGAATCGCTGAGTCCGCGTGAGGGGATGGAGCCGGGCCCACGCCCGGCTCCACCGATCCGCTACAGCAGCGGCACCAGCAGCAGCGCCACGATGTTGATGATCTTGATCAGCGGATTGATCGCCGGCCCGGCCGTGTCCTTGTACGGGTCGCCGACCGTGTCGCCGGTCACCGCGGCCTTGTGCGCTTCGCTGCCCTTGCCGCCGAAGTGGCCATCCTCGATGTACTTCTTGGCGTTGTCCCAGGCACCGCCGCCGGTCGTCATCGAAATCGCCACGAACAGGCCGGTGACGATCGTACCGATCAGCAGGCCCCCCAGCGCGCGTGGGCCCAGCAGCAGGCCGACCACCACCGGCACCACCACCGGCAGCAGCGAGGGCAGGATCATCTCGCGGATCGCAGAACGGGTCAGCATGTCCACGGCCTTGTCGTACTGCGGCTTGCCGGTGCCCTGCATGATGCCGGGGATGTCGCGGAACTGCCGGCGCACTTCCTCCACCACCGCGCCGGCGGCACGACCCACCGCCTCCATGGCCATCGCGCCGAACAGGTACGGAATCAGGCCGCCGATCAGCAGGCCGATGATCACCGTGTGGTCACTGAGGTCGAAGCGGAACTCCTGCCCGGGATTCGCCGCCTGCAGGTTGTGCGTGTAGTCGGCGAACAGCACCAGCGCCGCCAGCGCCGCCGAGCCGATCGCATAGCCCTTGGTCACTGCCTTGGTGGTGTTGCCCACCGCGTCAAGCGGATCGGTGATGTCCCGGATCTCCGAGGGCAGTTCGGCCATCTCCGCGATGCCGCCCGCGTTGTCGGTGATCGGTCCGTAGGCGTCGAGGGCCACGATCATGCCGGCCATCGACAGCATGGCAGTAGCGGCGATGGCGATGCCGTACAGGCCGCCCAGCGCGTAGGCGCCCCAGATCGCGGCACAGACCGCCACCACCGGCAGCGCGGTGGACTTCATCGAGATGCCGAGGCCGGCGATGATGTTGGTGCCATGTCCGGTGGTCGACGCCTGGGCGACGTGCTGCACCGGCTTGTACTGGGTACCGGTGTAGTACTCGGTGATCCAGACGATCAGGCCGGTCAGGACCAGGCCGATGAGGGCGCAGCCATACAGCGCCAATGGACCGTGCACGTTGTCGGACATCAGCCCCGTGGTGATCGGGTAGAAGGCGATCGCCGCCAGAACACCCGACACGATCACGCCCTTGTACAGGGCCCCCATGATCGAGCCACCGGGCTTCACCTTGACGAACAGCGCGCCGATGATCGATGCGATGATCGACACGCCTCCCAGCACCAGCGGATACAGCACGGCGTTGGCGCCGGCTTCGGCGAGCATCAGGCTGCCCAGCAGCATGGTTGCGATCACCGTGACCGCGTAGGTTTCGAACAGATCGGCGGCCATGCCGGCGCAGTCACCGACGTTGTCGCCGACGTTGTCGGCGATCACCGCCGGGTTGCGCGGATCGTCTTCGGGAATGCCGGCTTCGACCTTGCCGACCAGGTCGGCGCCGACGTCGGCGCCCTTGGTGAAGATGCCGCCGCCCAGGCGCGCGAAGATCGAGATCAGGGAAGAGCCGAAGGCCAGGCCGACCAGCGCATGCAGCGCCTGGTCCATCTGCAGCCCGAGCCGCAGCAGCAGGGCGTAATAGCCGGCCACGCCCAGCAGGCCCAGGCCGACCACCAGCATGCCGGTGATCGCACCGCCACGGAACGCTACGTCCATCGCGGCGCTGATGCCGTTGCGTGCGGCTTCAGCGGTCCGCACGTTGGCGCGCACCGACACGTTCATGCCGATGTAGCCGGCAACGCCGGACAGCACCGCACCCACCGCGAAGCCGACAGCGGTGTACCAGCTCAGGAACACGCCTACGAGCACGAACAACACCGCGCCGGCGATGCCGATGGTCAGGTACTGGCGGTTCAGATAGGCGCGTGCGCCCTCCTGGATCGCGGTGGCGATCGCGACCATGCGCTCATTGCCGGTGGGTTGGCGCAGGATCCAGCGCGCCGAGACGATTCCGAACAGGATCGCGAGAATGGCGCAGCCCAGCGCCAATGACAGCCCGTGACGTTCCAGCATTAGACCCCTCCGCAGAATGGATGATGAGCATCCAGTGGCGATGAACTTCACCACGAGGGGGACGACGGGCTGCAGCCTGGAACCAACCCGTGCCGACCGTGGCGGTCGTCCGACGTATGGCGGTGTTCAGCATTCCCTGGTGGCCGCAGTATGCGTGCACATGCGCCCGGATGGTAGCGCCGTGCGTGGAAGGCGCAGCGCTTGCCCCTCCACCGACGCGCCTTTGCACCCTGTTAAGCCTTCCTCTGCAAGCCTGCGCTCAGTCCTGAAGGAGACCCTCCCATGCGTCTGTCCCTGTTGATGCTTGCCGCCCTTGTGCCGGCAATGCCTGCATCTGCCGCCGAGACCCCGGAACTGCAACGCGCGGTGGGTGCGCCGCAGGCGGTGGGAGCGGTACACACGCTGCGGCAGATTCCCGAAGCCTGTGCGCGGCTGGAGGGCGCCTTCACCGGCCAGGCTGCCGAGCCGTATCGATTCGCCGTGGTCCGTACCAGCGAGCAGTGCCAGCCGCGCGCTCGTTTTGTCGACTTCGCCAAGGCGCAGCCCGCTGTCGACAAGGGCTGGAAGCTCAATGACGTGATCCGCGTGCCCAGCGCGACGTGCCCGGCACAGCAGGCGGTGGTGCGGGTGTGGCGTCTGCCGGTCGACAACCGCCAGGCGCTGGACGGCCAGGGGCAGTCGCGCATCTATCTGGAAGAAGCAAAGAAGCAGGCCGCCGCCGGCAAGATTCCGCAGGTGACGATGTTCGCCGCGCAGCTGCAGGTGGAAGGCAAGGCCTGCAACTGACGCCGTCCGGCAGGGCGAAGCCACGCAGGGCGTGGATGTACTT
>NZ_JAODZG010000052.1:0-23063 GCF_029835135.1 Stenotrophomonas sp. GD04145
TCGGCCAGCTTCGCACCGCGGGCCACCAGCAGGTCACGCAGTGCCGAACGATGGCAGTGCGCCTCATCCTCGCAGTAGCAGCCCACGCTGATGTCGGTGTGCTGCGACAGCGCGGCCAGCAGATCCAGCGCGTGGGCTGCGTCGGGCGCCTTCATCTCGGCACGGTAGCTGCGGAAGAAGGCATTCCAGTCGGCTGCGGTGGTCGCCCCGCGAGCCTGTTTCACCCGTTCCGCGCTGGGCGACAACGTCGGGAACCAGACGTCGTACCAGTCCTGGCGGGCGAACTCGCTGCGTGGCACGCCGCGCGGCGGGCGGCGTACGGTGCCGATGCGCAGGCCTTCGCCCGGAACGCGCGGAGAACCGAGGCGGACGATCCGCAGGGCCATGATCGCAGTCAGACCTCGAAGGCCGGCAGCGTCTTCTTCACTGCCACGTTCTTCAGCGTCACATACTTCGGCAGGCCATCGGCGCCGTACGGCAGTGGCGCTTCGCCCTTGATCAACGGTGACAGATAGGCGCGCGCCCGGGCAGTGATGCCGAAGCCGTCGCGCCGGATGAAGCCGGCCGGCATCTTCTTCTCGTGGTTGGCGATCTTCGACAGCGGCGCGGACTCGATCTTCCAGCGGTACGGTGCGTCGCTGCTGCGCACGATCACCGGCATCACCCCGTTCTGGCCCTTCAATGCCAGTTGCACGGCCGCCTTGCCCACGGCCTGCGCCTGGTCCCAGTCGGTGCGGCTGGCGATGTGACGTGCCGAGCGCTGCAGGTAATCGGGCAGGGCCCAGTGCACCTTCAGCCCCAACTGGTCCTTGACCCGGCCAGCGAGGTGCGCGGCGACGCCGCCCAACTGCGAATGACCGAATGAATCCTTGCTGCCGCCGGCATCGGCGACGAAGCGGCCATCCGCCGTGGCGATGCCCTCGGAGGCCACGACCACGCAGTACCCGACGCGTTCGACCACCGCCTTGACCTTGGCCAGGAAGGCCGCCTCGTCATAGGCACGTTCGGGCAGCAGGATGATGTGCGGGGCCTCATCGTCGCCATTGCCGGCCAGGCCTGCGGCAGCGGCCAGCCACCCGGCATGGCGGCCCATCGCTTCGTAGATGAAGACGCGGGTGGAGGTCTCGGCCATCGCCGCGACATCCAGCGCCGCCTCGCGCACCGACACCGCGGTGTACTTGGCCGCCGAGCCGAAGCCGGGGCAGGTATCGGTAACAGCCAGGTCGTTGTCGATGGTCTTCGGCACGCCGATGCAGGTCAGGTCGTAGCCGGAGGCCTTGGCCAGCTGCGAGACCTTCAGCGCGGTATCGGCCGAGTCGTTGCCGCCGTTGTAGAGGAACCAGCGCACGTCGTGCGCGCGCAGGACCTGCAGCAGACGTTCGTAGCGCGCACGGTCGGCATCGAGCGACTTCAGCTTGAAGCGGCACGAACCGAAGGCACCGCCCGGTGTATGGGCGAGGGCGCGGATGGCCGCCGCACTCTCCCTGCTGGTATCGATCAGCTCTTCGCGCAGGGCGCCCAGGATGCCGTTGCGGGCCGCCAGGACCTTGATGCCCTTGGCCCGGGCCTGTTCGATCACCGCCGCAGCGGTGGCGTTGATGACCGCGGTGACACCACCGGACTGGGCATAGAGGAGGGTACCGTTGCGCATGCTTCTACCTGCTCAGGGGAGGGACATTGCAGGGACATTACCCGGATGCGGTAAAGTGGCGCTATTGCGGTGCAGCGATACCGGACCGTCCGGGACGCGAACCTTCTTTGTTTTCAACACGTTGGAGTCAGGTCAATGCGATTGGTTCTGTTGGGACCGCCCGGTTCGGGCAAGGGGACACAGGCGACGCGCCTGAAGGACAAGCTGGGCATCGCCCATATCTCGACCGGTGACATGCTGCGTGCGGAGATCGCTGCGGGCTCGGAGCTGGGCAAGCAGGCGAAAGCGGTGATGGATGCCGGCAATCTGGTGTCGGACGAGATCCTGCTGGGCATGCTTGAGTCGCGGCTGGCCCAGGCGGATGTCGCCAAGGGCTTCATCCTGGATGGCTACCCGCGCAACGTGGCGCAGGCCAATGCGCTGGACGGCCTGCTGGCCAAGATCGGTCAGCCGCTGGATGCGGTGGTGCAGCTGGATGTGGCCACCGAACTGCTGGTCGAACGCATCGCCGGCCGCGCCAAGGAGCAGGGCCGCGCCGACGACAATCCCGAATCGGTGCGCCAGCGCCTGCAGGTCTACAACGACCAGACCGCGCCGGTGGTGGATTTCTATGCAGGCCGGGGCACCCTGGCCCGCGTCGATGGCGTCGGCGAGCTCGACGAGATCGAAGCCCGCATCCTGGCCGCGATCAAGGCCTGAACCAGGCGCGCGGCCGGCTGCGGTCGGCATGTAGAACACAGGCCTGGTCCTTGCGGACCAGGCCTGTGTCGTTTTCATAGGTGCCAGCGGAGGGCTTGCTCAGGGCCCCGCAGCATGAGCTCCCTTGGGGATGGCCTCTTGGGGAGTAGGACCGGTTCGGGTACTGCGGCTGGCAATCCGAATTGTGTCCGGGTTCACAGAACATCGCTATCAGGAATTCCCTGACAGGTGGCTGGAGTTTTCTCACATCGGGTGTAGGACTTGTCTGACCCCATTACGGACATTGGCCCTATACAGCCGTGATCGGTCACAATCCTCGCTCATGAGCAGCGTACATATCCTTGCAATCGCCGGCACCTTCATGGGTGGCGTGGCCGCCCTGGCGCGGGAACTGGGCCATACGGTCAGCGGCAGTGACCAGGCCATCTATCCGCCGATGTCGACCCAGCTGGAGCAGCTGGGCATCACCCTGGACCAGGGCTACCGGGTCGACAGCGTGCCGGCGGGCACCGACCAGGTGGTGATCGGCAACGCGCTCTCGCGTGGCAACCCGGCCGTGGAGGCCGTGCTCGACGCCGGCCAGCGCTACAGCTCCGGCGCGCAGTGGCTGTCCGAGCAGGTGCTGCCGGGCCGCGACACGCTGGCTGTGGCCGGCACCCACGGCAAGACCACCACCACGACCATCCTCACCTGGCTGCTGGAGAATGCCGGTCGCGCACCGGGTTTCCTGATCGGTGGCGTGGCCGAGGATTTCGGCGTTTCCGCCCGCCTCGGCCAGGGCCGTGAGTTTGTGGTGGAAGCCGATGAGTACGACACCGCCTTTTTCGACAAGCGCAGCAAGTTCGTCCACTACCGGCCGCTGGTCGCCATCCTCAACAATCTCGAATACGACCACGCCGACATCTTCCCGGACGTGGCCGCGATCCAGCGCCAGTTCCACCATCTGGTGCGCACCGTGCCGGCGCGCGGCCGTCTGATCGTCAACGGCGAGGACGTGCACCTGGCCGAAGTGCTGGCAATGGGCTGCTGGACGCCGGTCGAGCGTTTCGGATTCGATCCGGCGCTGGAATGGCATGCCGAACTGCTGGCCGCCGATGGCAGCGCCTTCCGCGTGCACCACCACGGGCAAGCGCTGGGCGATGTGCAATGGTCGCTGCTGGGGCGGCACAACGTGCTCAATGGCCTGGCTGCGCTGGCCGCTGCACATGCGGTGGGCGTGGCACCGGCCGAGGTGATCCCGGCGCTGGCGCGCTTCCGCAGCGTCAAGCGGCGCATGGAAGTGATCGGCAGCCACGACGGCATCACCGTCTACGACGACTTCGCGCACCATCCCACCGCGATCGCCACCACCCTCGAGGGCCTGCGCGCCAAGGTGGGCGATGCACGCATCGTGGTGGCGATGGAACCGCGCAGCAATTCGATGCGGCTGGGCGCACATGCACACGCGCTTGCGCCCTCGCTGGCGCTGGCCGACGAGGTGGTGTTCCTGCATCGTCCCGAGCTGGCCTGGGACGCAGCGTCGGTGATCGCAGCGGTGCGCGGCCACGCGCACGCGGTACCCGATACCGACGCATTGCTGGTACAGCTGCAGGAGCGCGTGCACCGCGGTGACCACGTGGTGTTCATGTCCAATGGTGGCTTCGACGGCGCGCCGCGCCGTTTCCTCGCAGCATTGCAGGCGCGATGAGCACGGACGCGTCACTGCCCCTGTTCCCGCTGCACGCCACCCTGCTGCCTGGCGCGGCGATCGGCCTGCGCGTGTTCGAGCGCCGCTATCTGGACCTGATCCGCGACAGCGGCCGCAGTGCGGAGGGATTCGGCGTCTGCCTGATCCTTGATGGCCAGGAGGTCGGTGCGCCGGCAACGCCGGCCGCCTACGGTGTGCAGGTACGCATCGAGGACTTCGATGTCGGCGCCGACGGCGTGCTGCAGCTGCGCCTGCGCGGTACCCGTCGCTTCCATGTCGAGCGCACCCGGGTGCGCGACAACGGCCTGGTGGTGGCCGATGTGCGCTGGTGCGAAGAAGACCCGGATGACGAGCTGCGTCCACAGCATGCGCTGCTGGCCACCGTTCTGGGTCACATCATCGAGCAGGCCGGCGAAGCCTACGCTCCGGCCAACCCTGCGTTGCTGGACCAGGCAAGCTGGGTCGGCTGGCGCCTGGCCGAGCTGCTGCCGTTGAGCGAACAGCAGCGCCTGCAACTGCTGCAGATGGACGATCCGCATCAGCGCCTGCAGCAGCTGCTGGGCTGGATGCCGTAAAGAATCATCCCGCGCGGTAGCGCCGGGCCACGCCCGGCGGCATCCGGAACCCGCGCGGTAGCGCCGGGCCACGCCCGGCCGCTCCTCATGGCGCGATGGTCTTCAACCGCAGTACCGGCAACCCGGTTTCGCCGTGCACATCCTCGCGTTGCGGCAGTTCCTGCACGGCGTCCTTCACCGCGTTCAAGGCCGGATCCACGCCGCGCAGCGGATGCCACATGCCGATCCACTGGAAGTGGCGCTCGTAGCGCAGGGTCTGTGCGCTGCCCAGCCACAGTGGCGTGTCGCCCGGCTGCAGCTGCACGGCGGCCGGCCACAGGCGCAGCACGTAGCGCTCGTCCGGACGCGCCCCCTGGCGCACCATCAGCAATGCTTCCACGCGCGTGTCCAGCGTTGCCGGCAAGACCGGCAGCTGCTCCGCACCGGTGTCCTTGTCCAGCATCAGCAATGCTTCCTGCCAGCCGGCCTGCTGCTGCAGCGTCCAGCCACGTGCCTCCAGCTGTGCCTGCAACGGGGCCAGGGGACCGGCGACCTGCACATCGAGCGGCCAGCGCTGGTCATCGTCGAACTCGTTGCGGCGCGCCGGCAGCGCGGACCAGTCGTGCTGCCACCACGCCTGCATATCCATCGCCTGCGCGGCGGGCAGGGACGGCTCGAAACGTTCCAGCTTCACCGGGATGTTGCGCGGCGCATACCACATCGCGGCCACGGCGAAGACGCCGTAGAACAGCCAGGCGACCGGTTTGACCCAGAACGACCGGTTGAACCGGCGGCGGTAAGCGATGCCCAGCACCAGCAGCCAGAACGTGCCGAACAGCATGCCGCCGATCACATCGCTCAGCCAGTGTGCGCCCAGATACAGGCGCGAGAAGCCGATCAGGCTGACCACGATGCCCGATACGAGGTACGGCCAGACGCGGGTGCGGCCGGGCATCTCGCGCGCGATCAGGACCGCGAAGAAGCCGAAGGTGATGGTGGCCATGGTCACCGATACCGACGGGAAGCCGAAGCCGCTGCTGGCGTCGACCGGGCGGACCACATCCACGGTCGCGCCGAGCAGCAGCGTCAGGGCCAGGCCGAAGGCGAGCGCGGCCAGCCAGTGCGCCGCAGCCATCCAGCGCCGGCGCCAGATCAGGTAGCCCATCGCCGCGGCGGTGGCCGGCAGCAGTACCGGCCATGCGCCGAGCGAGGCCAGCGCCGCCATCGGGTAGTCGGCCAGCGGGTTGCGCAGCGCCAGCATGGCCTGGTGCACCAGCAGATCGACCGCAAGCGGTTCACCGTGCGCGACCACCAGTGTGAGCAGTGCGAACCAGCCCCAACCGAGCAGCAGCAGCATCAGTGCCAGCATCGCCAACGGCACCGACTCGCGCCGCTTCGGGTCGAGCACGCCGACCGTGTAACGGCCCAGAGTCGGATGGCGGTTGGACCAGTCGAGCAGGCGCGACAGCCAATGATCCATGCGCGCGGCGGACCAGCGGTAGCCGTACAGCACGATCGCCCAGACCAGGCTGAGGATCACCGCGAGCAGGCCGACCACCACCACCAGGCGACCTGCCACGGCCGCGACCGCGTCATAGGCTTCGCCCAGGATCCAGCCTGGCGCCAGGAACAGCACGGCCCAGGAAATGCTGGCGATGCCGCTGGCCTGCATGTAGCGGCTGGCGGGCATGTTCATCATGCCGGCGATGGCGGGGACGAACGGCCGGATCGCGCCGACGTAGCGGGCCACCAGAATGCTCTTGAAGGCATTGCGGCGGAACAGGTTCTCGCCACGGTCCAGCAGTTGCGGGTAGCGGCTGAACGGCCACACGCCGCGCAGGCGATCGCCCCAGCGGCGGCCGATCCAGTAGCTGATGCCGTCGCCCGCGAACGCACCCAGCGCTGCCGCAGCGACCGCGTACGGCCCGGAGATCTGGCCAAGGCCGATGAACACGCCCACGGCGAACAGCAGGGGCAGTGCGGGCACGATGGCGCCGAGAATGATGACCGCATCGCAGAACGCGATCAGAAAAATGACCGCGCCCGCCAGCACGGGATGAGCGGCAATCCACGCGAGGGTGGCGTCGATCCATGAAGAGTCCATTGCCCGATTATAAAGGCGTGAAGGTGACTGGTTCCCAGCCGCTTGCCGACCGTTTGCCACCGTCGGCATCGCCTAGAATGGCGCCATGCCGCATTCGCCAGACGTCCCACCACATGCATTGAAGGCCGACAGCTTCGGCCGCATCCTTCGTATGGATGGCCCCGACGGGCTGTTCGTGCGCCGCGATCTGGGGGCGACGCCGCTGTGGCTGCGCCTGCCGGCGTGGTGGCTGGCGCGGCGCGAAGCACGCGCGCTGCGCCATATCCACGGCATGGCCGATGTCCCGCAGCTGATCGATTGGGATGGCCGCCATCTGGATCGCAGTTTCATGGCCGGCGATGCCATGTACCAGCGCCCGCCGCGCGGCGACCTCGCCTGGTTCCGCGCCGCGCGGCGCCTGCTGCAGCAGTTGCACCGGCGCGGCGTCGCCCACAACGACCTGGCCAAGGAGGCCAACTGGCTGGTCACCGAGGATGGTCGTCCGGCGCTGATCGACTTCCAGCTGGCGGTGATCGGCAATCCGCGCTCGCGCTGGATGCGCCTGCTGGCCCGCGAGGATCTGCGCCATCTGCTCAAGCACAAACGCATGTACTGCCGCGAGTCATTGACGCCGGTGGAGAAGCGCGTGCTCAAGCGCACGTCGTGGGTACGCGAACTGTGGTTCGCCACCGGCAAGCCGGTCTACCGCTTCGTCACACGGCGCATCCTGCACTGGGAAGACAACGAAGGGCAGGGGCCGAAGCCGTGAGACGGTGGAACGTAGTGACCACGCTGCCGAGCGCGGCCAGCGTCCTGCATCCGCAGCTGGCGGGTGCGGGTTTCGTGCATGCCTGCCGCGTCGCCACCCATCGACAGGGGCGCAGTGCACTGCAGGCCTATCGCGACATGGCAGCGACGGTCCCCGCGTGGTTTGACGGGCTGATGGCGCTGCGCAACCAGGGCATGCGCCTGCTCGGGATGAAGGATCTGGGTTCGCTGCGTGCGGTGCAGGCTGCGCAGCATCCGAGTCCCGGGCAGCGGCTCGGCATTTTCACCCTGCAGTCGCTGCACGATGATGCCATCGTGCTGGAGGATGACGACCGGCACCTGCACGTGCAGCTGGCGCTGCAGTGGCAGGGTGACACGCTGGAAGTGGCGACGGTGGTGCATACGCACAACGCGTTCGGGCGCCTGTACATGCTGCCTGTGGACCCGATGCACCGGCTGATCGTGCCGCATCTGCTGCGCAGGCAGGTACGCGCGTACGGGTAGGCCGGGCCCGGCGGCACCCGGCGCCACCGGAGCGCTAGGGCGTTGCCGGCACCAGCTGCTGGCCAATGAAGTTCCGCTTGGCATCGAAGTCATAGCCGATCTGCAGCTGCCCCACATCCGGGCAGGCATGGCAGTCGCGCAGCGGCGTGCGGTACAGCAGGCGGATACCGCCGCCTTCCAGTGGTGCGGTGCCTGCGGCCTGCGCCGGTGCGAACGGCGTCGCCTGCGGGTTGGCCTTCAGCACTGCCTGCACAGTCGGGTCGGCGCGCAGCGCATCGTCCAGCTGCACCGCATCGACATCGATGCGCTTGCCGCCTGCATCCACCAGGCGCGTGCCTTGGTTGGTGTTGGCGCGGAAGGGATATTCAACCGTGGCCACGCCCAGTCCGTCATGCTCATGCCACGCGCTGACATAGGCCAGTTCGCCGCCGGTGGAAAGCTGCTCGGCGGCCGTGATTGCATCCGAGCTGGCGCCGCCGCTGCGCATCGCATCGCGCAGGCAGTCGCGCGTCGCCGCCTCGCCTCCCTGACGGCAGGCGTTGAGGTCGCCGTCCCACACCACCGCCTCGCTCCAGCGCATCCGGCCATCGGTCGCTGCCTTCTCCGCGCTGGGGGTGTCCGTGGCGACGGGTTCCTTGCCGGGCTCGGGCGAGCTGCCCTGGCAGGCGGTCATCAGGGCGAGTACGAGGGCAGGCAGCAGCAGACGGGAACGGCGCATGGCGTGGACCTCGTGCGTTGACTGGAGGCCCGAGTATCGTCAAGACCGGGTGAACTCCGCGTCGGCGCGGCATACTAGCCGCTCATTGCATACGCTGGAGTCTGGAACGTGGGCAGTCTGCAGGGCAAGACCCTTTTCATCACCGGTGCCTCGCGTGGCATCGGCCTGGCGATCGCGCTGCGTGCCGCGCGCGATGGTGCCAACGTGGCCATCGCGGCCAAGTCGTCGGTGCCGAACCCGAAGTTGCCGGGCACCATCCACAGCGCTGCCGATGCGGTGAATGCGGCCGGCGGCCAGGGCCTGGCGTTGAAATGCGACATCCGCGAGGAAGAGCAGGTGCAGGCGGCCGTCGCCGCTACGGTCGATACCTTCGGTGGCATCGACATCCTGGTCAACAATGCCAGCGCGATCTGGCTGCGCGGCACGCTGGAGACACCGATGAAGCGCTTCGACCTGATGCAGCAGGTCAATGCGCGTGGCAGTTTCCTGTGCGCACAGGCCTGCCTGCCGTACCTGCGGCAGGCCCCGAATCCACACATCCTCACCCTGGCGCCGCCGCCGAGCCTGGAACCGAAGTGGTGGGGTGCGCATACCGGCTACACGCTGGCGAAGATGGGCATGAGCTTCGTCACCCTCGGTCTTGCCGCCGAGTTCGGGCCGCAGGGCGTGGCGGTCAATGCGCTGTGGCCGCGCACGGTGATCGCCACCGACGCCATCAACATGATCCCCGGCGTTGACGCGGCGGGATGCCGCACGCCGCAGATCATGGCCGATGCCGCGCATGCAGTGCTGGTACGCGAAGCCGCGGGTTTCCACGGCCAGTTCCTGATCGATGACGAGGTGCTGGCACAGGCCGGCATCACCGACCTGTCCGGCTACGCGGTGGATCCGTCGCGGCCGCTGCTGCCGGATCTGTTCCTCGACTGATCCGATGCGAGTGTCATGATCGGCCAACTGCGATAGAATTCGCGGCTGTAATCGTTTTCAACAAGGATGTGCGTAGATGCTCCGTCGTACCACTGCAGCGCTGCTCGCTGCGTCGTTGTCGCTTGCCCTGGTCGCCTGTGGTGGCAAGCCGCCCGCCTCGTCCGGCACGTCCGACAAGGCCGATGCCGCGCCTACGCAGGATGCCCAGCAGCAGCTGACCGCCAAGCTCAACGCCTATATCGGCTGCTTCAACGCGGTCGATTCCGAGGTGCATGGCAGCGCCCGCGCCTACACGGGCTGGATCAAGGATCTGGAGGCCGGTCCGAGCGGACGCGAGACCCGTGTGTACGGACCAAGCGAGATCGACGACTACGACATGAAGCAGTGCGACGCACCGATCACCGAGGCGATCGCGGCCCAGCCCGCGCTGCCGGAACTCGATGCGGCGGCTGGCCGCTACCTGCAGGCGCTGAAGGCACTGGTGCCGGTCAGCCATGAGGCACACGACTACTACGAGCGCCAGGATTACGAGGACGACCAGTTCGCCAAGGGCAAGCAGCTGCACGCGCCGCTGATGGCTGCGTTCAAGGCCTTCGCCGGCGCCAGCGAAACGTTCAACGTTGAACTGGAACGCCAGAACGATGCTGCCCAGCGCGAGCACCTCAAGGCGCTGGAACAGGCCGAGGGCCGCACCCGCGAGTACTACCGGTTGGCGATGATGCTGGAAGCGAAAGCGATCATGGACCTGATGGGCGACGACGATTTCGATCCGGCGCAGGCCGATGAACGGCTGCAGGCCTTCAATCGCATTTCCGACGAAGCACATGCCAAGGTGGCCGATCAGGAACCGGGCAAGCTGGACTGGAACAGCTTCGAGCGCGAGGCCGAGAACTTCCGTCGCGAAGGCAAGGAGCGCCTGCAGCGGGTCAGCAGCAAGACCCCGTACAACGACTTCGAGCGGCGCATGCTGGATTCGCCGTCGATGGCCCCGCGGGGTTCGGCCGGGCGACTGCTGCATGTCTACAATGCGCTGGTGTTCCAGAGCAACCGGCAGTAGATCCGGGCGACAGTCCAGTGTGCCGACACACTGGTCAGTGCCAGCAATCAGATGCGCTGAGGCGGGAGCGGCGGCAGGCCGCTCACCGCCCCGCGCAGGTACGGGTCAGCGGTTGAAGGTTTCCGGCAGCGCGTTGCCGCAGGCCCGGCAGTGGCGTGCATCCGGTTCGTGGCCTTCCAGCCCGCAGTGCGGGCAGCCCCGGGCATCGCGGCGTGCCGCCAGCTCGGCCTCGCGCATGGTGCTGGCCAGTTCGGCGGTGTAGATGCCGGTGGGCACGGCGATGATGCTGTAGCCGATCAGGATCAGCACGGACGTGACGAAGCGGCCGAGCACGGTCTGCGGCACGATGTCGCCGAAGCCGACCGTGGCCATGGTCACCACCGCCCAGTACATGCTGGCAGGAATGTTGCTGAAGCCGTTCTCCGGTCCTTCGATCACGTACATCAGCGCGCCGGCGATGATGGTGATGGTGATCACCGTGAACAGGAACACCAGGATCTTCCGCCGGCTGCGCCACAGCGACTGCATCAGCACGCCGCTTTCTTCGATGTAGCGGGTCAGCTTGAGGATGCGGAACACACGCAGGATGCGCAGTGCACGCACCACCAGCAGGCTCTGCGCGCCGGGGATGAACATCGACAGGTACGCGGGCAGGATCGACAGCAGGTCGATGATGCCCCAGACGCTCACGGCATAGCGCAGCGGACGCTTGACCACCGCCAGCCGCAGCAGGTACTCGGCGGTGAAGATGAGGGTGAAGCCCCACTCGAGCACGTACAGGCCGGTGGACCACTCGGCATGCAGGTGCTGCACGCTGTCGATCATCACCACCAGGATGCTGGCGATGATGGTCACCACCAGCAGCAGGTCGAAATTGCGTGAGGGCCGGGTATCGTGCCGGTAGATGATGTCGAACCACTGGCGGCGCCAGCCGGTTTCGGTGGCGGGGTTCAGCTGGGGGGCGGAGAACGGTCGCATGGGCGCATTGTGCCGCAGGGGTTCCGGCGCGAGAATGGGCATTCCTGAATCCTGCCGACTGCCATGACCGCCGCGACCGACCCGCTGATCTCCCTTTCGCACTACTACCTGCCGGTCTACAAGCCTCGCCAGGTGGTGCTGGAGCGTGGCCAGGGCGCCCGCGTGTGGGACAGCCAGGGCCGTGAGTTCATCGACCTGGCGGCCGGTATCGCCGTGTGCGGCCTGGGCCACAACGACCCGGATCTGGTGGCGGCGCTGGTCGAGCAGGCCGGCAAGCTCTGGCACACCAGCAACGTGTTCTACAGCGCACCGCCGCTGCACCTGGCGGAAGAGCTGGTGAAGGCCAGCCGCTTCGCCGAGCGCGTGTTCCTGTGCAATTCCGGCGCCGAAGCCAATGAAGTGGCGATCAAGATGGTGCGCAAGTGGGCCTCCAGCCAGGGGCGGCCGGCTGACAAGCGGGTGATCATCACGTTCCGCGGCAGCTTCCACGGCCGCACCCTGGGCGCGGTGACCGCCACCGCCCAGCCGAAGTACCAGGAAGGCTATGAGCCGCTGCCCGGTGGCTTCCGCTACATCGACTTCAACGACGAAGTGCAGCTGGAAACGGCGATGGCCGCGGGCGACGTGGCGGCGGTGATGCTGGAGCCGGTGCAGGGCGAGGGTGGCGTGATGCCGGCCAAGTCCGGCTTCCTCAAGCGCGTGCGCGAGCTGTGCGACCAGCACGGCGCGCTGCTGGTGCTGGATGAGATCCAGGCGGGCATGGGCCGTACCGGCACGCTGTTCGCGCACTGGCAGGATGACGTGGTGCCGGACATGGTCACCCTGGCCAAGGCGCTGGGAGGCGGCTTCCCGATCGGCGCGATGCTGGCCGGCCCGAAGGTCGCCGAGACCATGCAGTTCGGTGCGCACGGCACCACCTTCGGTGGCAATCCGCTGGCTGCTGCCGTCGCCCGCGTAGCGCTGCGCAAACTGTCCTCGCCTGAGATCGCCGCCAATGTCAGCCGCCAGTCGAAGGCGCTGCGCGATGGTTTCGCCCGCATCAGCGAGGAATTCGGCGTGTTCAGTGGCGTACGCGGTCGCGGCCTGATGCTGGGCGCGGTCCTGGCCAAGGACTTCGCCGGGCAGGCCGGTGCCATCCTCGATCACGCGGCCGAACACGGCCTGCTGACCTTGCAGGCCGGTCCGGACGTGCTGCGCTTCGTGCCGTCGTTGAACATCACCGACGAGGAAGTGGCCGAGGGCCTGAAGCGCCTGCGTGCCGCTGTTGCAGCGTTCATCGCCGCACGCTGAAGCCTTGGCGCTGACCCCGTTGCCGCGGAATCGCTGTAGAGCCGAGCCCATGCTCGGCTCATCTCCACGTCAGGCAACAGCAGCCGAGCATGGGCTCAGCTCTACAGCGGTCACGTGATCCGATAGCGTTTCAACACCTTGCCCAGCCCACGGCCATCGTGCACCGTTTCCGCGTGCAGCCCAGCGGCGCGTGCGCCGCGCACGTTGGCGAACAGGTCATCGACGAACAGCGTGTGCGCAGGCGCCGCATAAAGCATCTCCAGCGTGCGCAGGAACACCTCCGGCGCCGGTTTGCGCAGGCCGAAATCGGCGCCGCAGAACACGCGACCCAGCAGGGCAGGGAACAGCTCCGGCAGCAGGGAAGGCAACGCCTGCTTCATCAGCGCGCCATTGTTGGTCAGCACCGCCATCGGCAGCTGCAGGGCCTGCAGCCGTTGCAGGACTGCGCGCTGCGGATGGCTCGCGGCTTGCCGCGCTGCCGTCCAGGTGTCCACGTCGATGGTCCTGTGCAGAAGCTCTCCCAATCGCGCCAGATAGGCAGGGCCGCCCAGCGAGCCATTGTCATGCGCGGCTTCCAGCCCGCTGTCGTACAACGCGGCCTGCACGGCCTGCGTCGGAACCCCCAGCGCCTTCGCCAGATGCAGCACGCGTTGCGCGCGCTGGTAATGCACCAGCACGCCGTCTACATCCAGCAGCAACAGGTCGATCCGCATCGGCCGAGCATGCCATTGCGGCAAGTGTGCGGGAAACCCTGGAGTGGGCATGCGACAGACGGTCGCAGACGCGGCCACAGGGGGCTGCCTAGAATGGCGCTTGAATCCGCAGGAGAGGCAACGATGAAGGCTTGGATGGTGGCAGTGGGACTGGGCGCGCTGATGCTGGCGCCGTCGGCGATGGCGCGGGTGTGTGCGGTGAGCATCGACAGCACCGACCAGATGAGCTTCAGCAGCCGCGAGATCAAGGTCGCCGCCGACTGCACCGCCGTGGACCTGACCCTGCGCCACACCGGCAAGCTGGCCGCCACTGCCATGGGCCACAACTGGGTGCTGACCCGCAGTGCCGACTACCAGCCGGTGGCAATGGCGGGCATGCGCATGACCCTGGCCGACAGTTACCTGCCGAAGGCCGACAAGCGCGTGTTGGCGCACACCAAGGTGATCGGCGGCGGCGAGACAACGCGCGTGCGCTTCTCTACCCAGGGCCTGCAGAAGGGCGGTGACTACACCTTCTTCTGCTCGTTCCCCGGCCACTTCGCGATGATGAAGGGCACGTTCGTCTTTGGTTGATGCCGTTTGCAGCGTCGCACCATGCTCGACTGCTCTTTTCCGCGCTGCGTACGATGAGCCGGGCATGGCTCGGCTCTACACGTTGCAGTAGATCCACGCCAGGCGTGGATACGGTGCAAGGCAGTGCCAACCAAGGTTGGCACCCGCCATGGGCAGGGCTCAGCCCTTGGCGGCCTTGAACGCCACGCGTGCAGCGGCCAGCGTCGCTTCGATCACCGCATCGTCGTGCGCACTGGACAGGAAGCCGGCCTCGTACGCCGACGGCGCCAGGAACACGCCCTGGTCCAGCATGGCGTGGAAGAAGCGGTTGAACGCCGGAATGTCACAGGCGGTGGCCTGCGCATAGGTCTCCACCTTCTCGCTGGTGAAGAACAGCCCGAACATCGCGCCGACCCGGGTCGTGGTCACGGCCACTCCGGCGTCTGCGGCCGCAGCTTCCAGGCCCTCGCACAGGCGTGCGGTGCGCTCGGCCAGGTCGGCGTGGAAGCCGGGCTGCTGGACCAGTTCCAGCATTGCCAGGCCGGCCGCCATCGCCACCGGATTGCCGCTGAGCGTGCCGGCCTGGTAGATCGGGCCGGCGGGGGCGATCTGCTGCATCAGGTCGCGGCGACCGCCATAGGCGCCCACCGGCATGCCGCCGCCGATGATCTTGCCGAAGGTGGTCAGGTCCGGCGTGATCCCGTAATGCGCCTGCGCGCCGCCGAGCGCCACGCGGAAGCCGGTCATCACTTCATCGAAGATCAGCAGTGCGCCGTGTTGCGTGCACAGCTCGCGCAGGTGCTGCAGGTAGCCCTCGCGTGGCGGGATGCAGTTGGCGTTGCCCACCACCGGTTCGATGATCAGGCCGGCGATCTCGCTGCCCTGTGCCTCGAACAGTGCGGTGGCGGCCTCGAAGTCGTTGTAGGGCAGGGTCAGGGTGAGTTCGCTCAGGCCTGCCGGAACGCCCGGCGAGGTGGGCACACCGAGGGTCAGCATGCCGCTGCCGGCCTTGACCAGGAACGAGTCGCCATGGCCGTGGTAACACCCTTCGAACTTGACGATGCGGTTGCGACCGGTGGCACCGCGCGCCAGGCGGATCGCCGACAGGGTCGCTTCGGTGCCGGAGTTGACCATCCGCACCATCTCGCAGGACGGCACCAGGCGGGTGATGGTCTCGGCCATGGTCACTTCGGCGGCGCACGGCGCACCGAACGAGAGGCCCTGTTCGACGGCCTTCTTCACCGCCTGGCGTACGGCCGGATGATTGTGGCCGACGATCATCGGACCCCAGGAACCGACATAGTCGATGTAGCGGTTGCCGTCCACGTCGTACAGGTAGGCGCCATCGGCGCGCTCGACGAAGAAGGGCTCGCCGCCGACCGACTTGAACGCGCGGACCGGCGAATTGACGCCGCCCGGCAGCAAGTGCTGGGCACGGGAGAACAGGGCGTGGGACTGGTCGTGGTTCATCGGGTTTCCTGGGTGTTACCGGAACTGGGCGAGGTAGGCGCGCTGGGTGGCGACCGGGTCCGCTGCGGCGTAGATGCCGCTGACCACGGCCACCAGGTCGGCGCCGGCCTCGATGAGGGGACCGACATTGTCCGGCGTCAGGCCGCCGATCGCCACCCGCGGTACGCCCAGTGCGCCGCTCTGCCGCAGCAGATCGATGTGGGCACGGCTGGTGGTGATCTTGGTGGTGGTCGGAAAGAAGGCGCCGAAGGCCACATAGCTGGCGCCAGCGCCTGCGGCGGCCTCGGCGTTGGCCAGCTGGTCGTAGCAGGAGGCGCCGATGATGGCGTCGGCACCGAGCAGGGCGCGCGCGCTGGCGATGTCGCCGTCGGTACCGCCCAGATGCACGCCGGCTGCGCCCACGGCCCGGGCCAGTACCGGGTCATCATTGACGATCAGCGGCACGCCGTGCTCTGCGCACAGCGCCTGCAGTGCGGTGGCCTGTTCCAGCCGCAGCGCGTCGCTGGCGGTCTTGTTGCGGTACTGCAGCCAGGTGGCGCCGGCGGCCAGCAAGGGCGCGGTGCGGGCCAGCAGGCGTGCGGTGTCGGGCTCATCCGGGGTGATGAGGTAGACGCCACGGGGCGCCGGGGAAGCAGAGGTCATCGATGGCTACCGGTGAGTGGACCGCGATGGGACAATGGCGGCCCGTGAATTCAACCCCGATTATCCGATGAGCGACGCCACCCCCACCACCCTGCGTACCTGGATGTGCGTGGTCTGCGGCTTCCTTTACCACGAGGCCGACGGCCTGCCGGAAGAGGGCATTGCGCCGGGCACGCGCTGGGAAGACATTCCGGACACCTGGACCTGCCCCGACTGCGGCGTCACCAAGGCCGATTTCGAGATGGTCGAGGTCGATTGACGGACGTGGGGCGGGCCGCAGGTCCGCGCACCGGCCGCCTCAATGCAGCCGTGGCATCGGCCCGCCCAGATCGATCAGCTTCTCGCGCAGCCACTGCGCGTCGCTGGCCTCGGGATTGCGCTTGAGGTACTGCCCCAGATCGTGCCGGGCTCCCGTCAGGTACTCCAGCTGCAGGTAGGCCAGGCCCCGGTCGCGCAGGGCGTCGTCCTGCTCCGGCGCCAGCTTCAGCAGGCGGTCGGCACTGCGCGCGGCACGGTCCCATTCACCGGCCTCGGCATACACACCGTGCAGGTTGCGCAGCATCCGCATCAGGATCGCGCGGGACGGTGCCGGATCGAGAATCTGCGCCAGCACCTGGTCGTCGGGCATCTGCCCGCCCAGATGTGACTTTGCGCGCTCGCGCAGTTCGTCCACATCCAGCGGCCGTCCGCCATTGAACGGGTCCATCACCAGGACACCATCATCCACCGGCAGGCGCACCAGGAAGTGGCCGGGGAAGGACACGCCGTCCAGCGGAATGCCCAGCCGCCGCGCGACCTCCATCTGTACCAGCGCCAGCGAGATCGGATTGCCGAGCCTGCGCTCGAATACCTGGTTGAGATAGCTGTTGCGCGGATCGTAATACTCGTCGTGGTCGCCGCTGTAGCCCAGTTCGTCGAACAGGTGGCGATTGATCGCGGCCATTTTCAGCGGACTGCGCTCGATGCTGTCCACTTCGGCGCGAAGGTGGTCGACATGGCTCTGGATCAGCGCGTCGTAGGTGGACGGCTGCAGATCCGGATATTCATCGCGCGCGATCAGCAGCGCGGTCGGCAACAACGGCAGCGCCTCGTCTTCGAGGTCGGCCAGTGCATCCCAGTCGGGGAGTGTGATCCGGTCCGGCATGGTCACAGACTGGCGGCAATCGCAGACGGATTCAAGCGGTGTGGCGTGAAAAATCCAGGGGTCAGATCCCGTCCGCGTGCGAAAGGGATCCGACCCCGACCGGGGTGCCGGCCGGCCGCCGGGCCGCGTGGGCCTACTTCTCGATGCCCGGGCCGAAGGTCAGTTCGGTACCGTCCTTCAGCTTGAGCTTCTCGGCCTGGCCGGCGTTGAGTTCCAGCACGTACCGGGCCGGGCCGCCGCTGGGATAGGGCGGGCACATGTCGCCGGCCGAGCAGGGCGGCACGTCGCGCTGCTGGCTCACCAGCCGGCGCTGGCTGTCGAAGTACAGGATGTCCAGCGCGATCTTGGTGTTCTTCATCCAGTACGCCTGCATTTCCTCGCGGTCATGGATGAACAGCATGCCGTGGTCAACGGGCATCTGGTCGCGGAACATCAGCCCGCGTGCGCGGGCCTCATCATTGGTTGCCAGCTCCACGTGGTAGCGGGCGCCGTCCAGTTCAACCCAGTGACGGGCCGCATCGGTGGCACAGCCGGCCAGGGCCAGCAAGGGAAGCATCAGCAGCGAACGCAGCAGCGACATCGTCAGGATCCTTCGCGTGAGGGTCAGAGCACGACCGGCGGTTCGCCGCCGATGATCACCACGTCGGCACGGCGACGGGCAAACAGGCCGACGCAGACCACGCCCGGCAGCTGGTTGAGTTCGCGCTCGAGCTTTTCCGGATCGGTGATCTGCAGGTTGTGGATGTCCAGGATCTGGTTGCCGTTGTCGGTGACCACGCCCTCGCGCCAGGTCGGCTGGCCCCCGGTCATGTCGCGGATCTGCCGGGCCACCAGGCTGCGTGCCATCGGAATCACTTCCACCGGCAGCGGGAACCTGCCCAGCACCGGGACCTGCTTGCTCGGGTCGACGATGCAGACGAAGCGCTCGCTGGCCTCGGCAATGATCTTCTCGCGGGTCAGTGCAGCGCCACCGCCCTTGATCAGGCACTTGCCGGGATCGCACTCGTCGGCGCCGTCGACGTACAGCGACAGGTTGCCGGTGTGGTTCAGCTCGATCACCTCGATCCCGTGCTGCTTCAGGCGCGCGGTGCTCTGTTCCGAGCTGGACACCGCACCCTTGATGCGATGCTGGATGCGCGCCAGCGCATCGATGAAATAGGCGACGGTGGAACCGGTGCCGACACCGACGATCATGCCGTCTTCGACGTACTCGATGGCTTTCTCGGCGGCCAGGCGCTTGGCTTCGGACATGGGAGCAACTCTCAGCAGGGAATCAGGATTTCTTTTCCAGCGACAGCAGCAGCTTCCACTGCGCGGCGGTCACCGGGAACACCGACAGGCGGTTGCCCTTGGCAACCAGCGGGAAGCCCTCGCCCAGCGCTTCAGCGTGCAGCTTGATCTCGTCCAGCGCGATCACCTGCCTGAGCTTGCGGTCGAAGGCCACGTCCACCAGCATCCAGCGCGGGTTCTCGCGCGTGCTTTTCGGGTCGTGGTAGTCGGATTTCGGGTCGAACTGGGTATCGTCCGGGTAGGCCGGGCTGGCCACCGTCGCCAGGCCGACGATGCCCGGTACCTTGGTATTGGAGTGATAGAACAGGATGCCGTCGCCGACCTGCATGCCATCGCGCATGAAGTTGCGCGCCTGGTAGTTGCGCACCCCGTTCCACGGCTCGACCTTGACCTTGGCCAGGTCATCGATGGAGAAGGCGTCCGGTTCGGACTTCATCAGCCAATAGCGCTTGCGGGCGGTCATGCGTTCACGGGGGCAGCGGAGGGGAACAGGGTGCCGGCTTCGGTGCAGATCGCATCCACCGGCACGTCCCACGACGCCACCGGCAAGGACTCGACCTGCTGCACCGCGAAGGCAGCACCGACCAGCCAGGGCGGCGCCGGCCGGTCGTGGCGGAAGGCGAAGCTGCGATCATACCAGCCGCCCCCCATGCCCAGCCGCCGGCACTGTGTGTCGAAACCCACCAGCGGGGTCACTACCAGCGCCATCTGCGCCGGTTCCAGCGTGTCTTCCACGGCCACGTCCGGTTCCGGAATGCCGTAGCGGTTGCCGGTCAGGGGCTGACCGGGCCGCCAGGGCGCGAAGCGCAGCGTGTCGCCGGCCAGCACCGGCAGGCAGTAGGTGAGTCCATCGGGCAGCTGCAGCTGCCAGCGATGCAGCGCGATCTCACCGTCCAGCGCCCAATAGCCGGCAACGTGGCCGTGAAGCGGCGCAAACGGCAACGCCAGCAGCCCATCGGCAAGGGCATCGGCGGCGGCGATGCGCTCGCTGGCGGAAAGGTCGCGGCGGCGTTGCCGCAGGTCGTGGCGCAGGGCCTGGCGCGGGTCGGTCATGGCAGCGTGCGGCAAGGAACAGCCGTCATTGTGCCGGAAAGAACAAGGGCGACGCCCGAAGACGCCGCCCTTGCTGGAATATTGCATTCTCCGCAATGTCGATGCATGCGAAACGACCTTGAACCCGGGGGCTCAAGTGGGAACGCTGGAGAACCATCGGGCTTCCCGCTACAAGGCGGACCTGCACTCCCGGCGCTGTCGCGCTCCCGGTGTCGTTCTTAAGGGACAAGGCGAATGTTTGCACATGCCGTCGAGTACCGCAGAGAACGCAGCGCCATTATAGCGGCCGGTCCTGATCTGGATAGGCCGTTCGTCGGCAACAGTCCGTGCCAATTCAGAAATGAGAAGACGCGTGTCGCGCGATCTGTCAGGGATTGCCGTCGATGGCGCGGTCCAGCCGCCGGTTCAGGTCGGCCAGCGTCTGCTGCAGGGCCACGGCCTGGCGGGCGTTCTCGTCACGCAGCAGCTGCAGTTCATGGGCCAGATTCAGTGCCGCCAGGACCGCGATGCGGTCGACCGCCGCCATGCGGTTGCTGCCACGGATCTCGCGCATCCGTGCGTCGAGCAGGCGCGCGGCCGCCATCAGGCTGTCGCGTTCATCGGCACCCACGCCGACGGTGTACTCGCGGTCGAGGATGCGGACGCTGACCGGTTCGGCGCTCATGTGTGCTGCTCCAGGGATTTGAGCCGGCTGATCATCGCTTCCACCCGCGAGCGCGCCTGTTCGTTCTTGGCCAGCAGCGTCGAGCGCTCGGCCACCAGCTGTTCCTGCTGGTGGCGCAGGCTGCGGTTCTCTTCGGCCAGGCGCTGGTTGCGTTCAAGCAACACTTCCACGCGGGCGGCGAAGTCCTGCAGCTGGGCAAGGGGATCGGCGGGTTCCATGCAGGCACGATAGGCAAGCCGGGTCAGGACGGTCAAGCGCTGTCGCAGCATGCCCGGATGGCCACGGGGAGGTCGCTATCGGGTTGCTACACTACAGGGCTCACGGGCGCGCGCGTGCGCGCTCGGGGTTTCCTTCTCCGAACGAGCCGCACGATGACCGAACTTCCCTCCGTCGACGACGTTTCCCGCGCCAGCCAGGACCTGGGCCTGGGCGCCACCGCTGCCGAGCTGCATGGCGGCCTGTGCGGCTGGCTGGCCGCCGGTGGAGCTCCCGGCAACGACTGGCCGGCGCGTGTGCTGGCCGACGACAGCCTGCCGCCGGTGGCGGCCGACAGCGCCCTCGGGCAGTTGTTGCAGGCCACCATCAAGCAGCTGGAGGACCGCGATTTCGCGTTCGAGCTGCTGCTGAGCGACAGCGAGGACGTGGCTGCGCAGGCCGACGCCATGTTCAGCTGGACCCGCGCCTTCCTGGGTGGATTCGGACTGGGCAGTGGCGGCCGTCGTCCGGCCCTGTCCGAAGAGGGCGAAGAGGCGCTGACCGACATGGCCAGCCTGGCGCGTGCTTCCAGCGAGGACTTCGAGGCAGGTGGCGAGGACGACGATGAGGCGCTGTCGGAGATCGAGGAATTCATCCGCGTGGCGGTGCTGCTGCTGCACGGCGATGTGGTGCTGGCCGCGCGCCACCGGCAGCGCCTGAACTGATGGACATCAAGCAGCG
The DNA here is from genome assembly GCF_029835135.1 of Stenotrophomonas sp. GD04145. Lineage (NCBI taxonomy): Bacteria > Pseudomonadati > Pseudomonadota > Gammaproteobacteria > Lysobacterales > Lysobacteraceae > Stenotrophomonas > Stenotrophomonas sp. GD04145. Next base: position 21,381 of record NZ_JAODZG010000052.1, read on the forward strand.
CACCGGCATCGCGGCCGGCGAGTACAAGCGTCGTCGCCGGCAGCTGATGGACATGGCCGGCGAAGACGCCATCCTGGTGCTGCCCGCCGCGTCCGAGAAGGTGCGCAGCCTGGATACCCATTACCCGTACCGGCAGGATTCGGACTTCCAGTACCTGAGCGGCTTCCCGGAGCCGGACGCCGTGCTGGTGCTGATTCCCGGGCGTCGTCACGGCGAGGCGATCCTGTTCTGCCGCGAACGCGATGCCGAGCGCGAGGCCTGGGACGGCAGCCGCGCCGGCCAGGAGGGCGCCGTGGCGCAGTTCGGCATGGACGATGCCTATCCGATCGACGATCTGGACGACATCCTTCCGGGCCTGCTGGAGGGACGCTCGCGCGTCTACTACCACTTCGGCCGTGACGCGGACTTCGACCTGAAGCTGATCGGCTGGGTCAACCGTGTCCGCTCCCAGGTGCGCCACGGTGCGCAGCCGCCGCACGAGTTCCTGGAGCTGGGCCACCTGCTGCATGAGCAGCGCCTGTTCAAGTCCGGCGCGGAGGTGGCGCTGATGCAGCACGCCGCCCAGATCAGCGTGCGTGCGCACCTGGCAGCGATGAAGGCGGCGAAAGCGGGCATCCATGAGTACGAGCTGCAGGCCGAACTGGAGCGCGTGTTCCGCGCCAGCGATGCGGTGCCGGCGTACTGCAGCATCGTCGGCGCCGGCCGCAACGGGTGCATCCTGCACTATCGCGACAACAAGGGGCGTGCGCGCGACGGCGAGCTGGTGCTGATCGATGCGGGTGCTGAGTACCGTGGCTACGCCAGCGACATCACCCGTACCTTCCCGGTGAACGGGCGCTTCAGCGCCGAGCAGCGCGCGCTGCATGATCTGGTCGGCCAGGCCCAGGCGGCGGCGCTGGCCCAGGCCCGGCCCGGCGTACCCTACGAAGCCGGCCACCTGGCGGCGGTGCAGACGCTGACCGAGGGCCTGCTGCGGCTCGGCCTGCTGAAGGGCACGCTGGAGAAGAATCTTTCCGAAGGCCTGTACCAGCGCTTCTACCGGCACAAGACCGGCCACTGGATCGGGCTGGATGTGCACGACGTGGGTGACTACCGCCTGGCCGGCGACTCGCGGCTGCTGGAGCCCGGTATGGCATTCACGATCGAGCCTGGCCTGTACATCGGCGTGGACGATACGACGGTGGAGCCGCGCTGGCGTGGCATCGGCATCCGCACCGAGGACGATGTGCTGATCACCGATGATGGCCATCGCGTGCTGACCGAAGGGCTGGCGCGGAGTGCGGACGAGATCGAAGCGGTGATGGCGGGTTGAGGGTTGCCGGCAGGGCTTGCAGCCCTGCACCTGCTCAATGCAACGGCCAAGGCCAAAGCCAAAGCGGGCATTCCGAGGGATGGCGGGGCACTGTGGATTTGCGGGGACGCCGTGAACCCGTCCATGGGGGCTTGGTCGCGGCATCCATGCCGCTCACACCCCGCAAATCCACAGTGCCCCGCCTTCGACAGGTTCACGCGGCTGTCGGTGGGGGCCGACCGTTGGTCGGCACATCTGTCAGATATCGAATGAATCATCCACGCATGGCGTGGTTCTACTGGTGATTGCGGCTGCTGGTAGGTGTCGACCTTGGTCGACACGGAGCGAGCGCAGCGAGCGACCCGCTTCTGCTTTTCTTTTTTCTTTTCCGT
>NZ_JAODZG010000053.1:0-22877 GCF_029835135.1 Stenotrophomonas sp. GD04145
TTCCTCGACTCGCTGCAGTCCGTTACCGCCACCGACTGGGACGCGCTGCATGATGGGCGCAATCCCTTCGTCAGCCACGCCTTCCTGGCTGGACTCGAAGCCCACGGTTGCCTGCGCGGGGACTGGGGCTGGCAGGCATGGCATTTCACCCTGTGGGAGGGCGACGTCCTGGTCGCGGCGATTCCCGGCTACCTGAAGACCAACTCCCATGGCGAGTTCGTGTTCGACCACGCCTGGGCCAATGCGTATGCCCGGCATGGGCGCAACTACTACCCGAAATGGCTCGGCGCCGTGCCGTACTCGCCGGTGACCGGGCCTCGGCTGCTGGCCCGGGACGATGCAGCCCGCGCGGGCGTGCTGTCGGCCCTGCGCGGGGCGCTGCCCACGCTGGACGTATCCTCGGCGCATATCAACTTCCACACCGAGGCGGACGACGCGCTGTTCGGCGATGACTGGCTGCTGCGCGAGGACATCCAGTTCCAGTGGCAGAACCCGGGCGACTGGACGACGTTCGATCAGTTCCTCGGCGCCATGGATCACAAGCACCGCAAGAACATCCGCCAGGAGCGCGCCCGGGTCACCCGCCAGGGCATCGGCTTCCGCGTCGTGCACGGCGATGAGGCCAGCCGCGCCGACCTGCAGGCGATGTACCGCTTCTACCTGCAGACCTTCCTCGAATACGGCAATGCACCGGCGCTCACCGAGCCCTTCCTGCGCCACCTGGCCAGCAGCCTCGGGCGCGGCCTGGTGATGTTCCTGGCCGAACACGACGGCGAACCGATTGCCGGCGCCCTGTGCCTGCGTGGGGGCGACACGCTGTATGGCCGCTACTGGGGTGGCGCCACCCTGCCTGGCCTGCACTTCGAGGCCTGCTACTACCAGGGCATCGAGTACTGCCTGCGCGAAGGCCTGACCCGCTTCGAGCCCGGCGCACAGGGCGAACACAAGCTGGCGCGCGGCTTCCTGCCGACGCGGGTGCGCAGCCGGCACTGGGTGGCCGATGCGGATTTCGCAGAAGCCCTGCAGGACTGGTGCCGGCAGGAGCGCAGGGACGTGCGGCGCTATGAGCAGACGTTGCAGCAACACAGCCCGTTCCGCACGCAGGACTAGCGCCGCCGCAGAATGGATGCGCCGGCATCGCTACACTCCCGGCATGACCCGTCAATTGCCCTGGCGCCTGGACGATGCGCCGGACGCCCCCTTCCCGCCCGCTGAAACCGCGCTGCGCAGTCCCGACGGCCTGCTGGCCGTAGGCGGCGACCTGCATCCTGCACGCCTGTTGAATGCCTATGCCGGCGGCATCTTCCCGTGGTTCAGCGACGGCGAGCCGATCCTGTGGTGGTCACCGGACCCACGCATGGTGTTCCGCACCTCCGGCGTACACCTGTCCAGCCGCTTCCGCCGCCAGCTGCGCGGCAGCCACTGGGAGGTGACGGCCGACACCGCCTTCAGCCAGGTGATGCGCGCCTGTGCTGCCGCGCCGCGCCCCGGACAGGACGGCACCTGGATCAGCCCGGCAATGGTCGAGGCCTACAGCCGGCTGCACGACCTCGGGTTCGCCCATTCCGTCGAGGTCTGGGACCGGCAGACCCTGGTCGGTGGCATCTATGGCGTGGCCATCGGTACGATGTTCTTCGGCGAAAGCATGTTCAGCGGCGCCAGCGGCGGCTCCAAGATCGCGCTGGCCGCGCTGGCGGCCACCCTGCATGGCTGGGGCTGGGAACTGATCGATGCACAGGTGGAGAATCCGCATCTGCTGCGGATGGGTGCGGTACACCTGCCACGCGCCGCGTTTCTGGACCACGTGCGGCAGGTCGTGCGCTGCCAGGGGCGTGAAGGCCCGTGGACCCGGCACATGGGCCGCTTGCCGGCCCGCGTCCTGGCCGGGGGTTAACATAAACTTTGCAAGCCGGCCGCGTCCCGCGTAAAATACTGCGCCTTAGGCCCAGCGTGGCCGTTTTCTGAACCGCACAGGACTACATGTCGAAAGACGATTCCATCGAGTTCGAGGGCACCGTCAGCGAGACGCTGCCGAACACCACTTTCCGCGTTCGTCTGGAAAATGGGCACGAGATCATCGCCCACATCTCCGGCCGCATGCGCAAGAACTACATCCGCATCCTCACCGGTGACCGGGTCAAGGTTGAAATGACCCCGTACGACCTGACCAAGGGTCGCATCACCTACCGCATGAAGTAAGCGGTCGGCGCGTCGCGCCACTTCGACAAGGCCAGCCTGCGTTGCTGGCCTTTTGTCATGCCCGCTCTCCGGCCCTGCCGGAGGTCATCGTGACCGATCTCACCATGGCGTCAGTCAGCCCTGCTTGCGGCAGATTCGCAGTTGCGACAGCGGCAGCATTCTGGGATCCGATCCACTCCGGATCGCCACCCCTGCCCCGCCATGAACCTCACTTCCCTGCTCGCCCCCTTGGCCTTGTCCGCCATCGCCCTGCTGGCCCCGTCCGCCCATGCGGCCGACACCCCGGCGGCGCAGTGCGTGCCGCTGTCCGGCGAACAGCAGATCGTTCGCGCCGGCGCCGACAGGAACATCCTGCTCCGCTCCGGCGAAGCGCACTATGTCGTGCACTTCCGCAACAGCTGCCCTTCCGCCGTGCTGGCCACCCGCCTCGGCTTCACGACCGACGGCAAGGAGGCTGACACGCTGTGCAGCGAGGGCCGAAGCAAGCTGGACACCGGTCGCGGCTCCTGCGAGGTGGCGCGCATCGAGCCGATCGATGCCGAGCGGTTCACGCGCGAAGCGCGCCGTCGCAGCCGCTGACACCCGACAGCACAAGGGCGGCCGAAGCCGCCCTTGCCCTTTCCAGTCCTTCACGCCACAGCCCGTGGCGTCAGCTCACTCCACCGTCGCCGACAGGCCGACATGCTTCTCCTGACTCAGACAGGGCCGGCCTTGCTGCTGGCCCTTTGTCGTGGGCGCTGGAAATTCCGACTGACATCGGTGGCGCACGTTTGCAACTCATTGCATGGCCCGCCCCGTGCCCCGCCCGCAGCATGGCACGCCCGCCGCTCCATGCGGCATTGATGTGTGATCAACATGCCCACGCCGCCTGCCCTCCTCATCCTGGGCCTGACCGCCTCCCTGGCCGCCGCCCCCACACCACCTGCAGGCACACTTGCAGAGCTGCCGGCAATGCTCGCGGCAACCGCCGCAATCGCACCGGTCGACAGCCTGGACGAGCTGCACTACCGGTCGTTCTCCGAGCAGAACCCGGACACCAACCCGCTGCGAAGCTGGACAAGCGGCAAGGACGCAGCCTTCGCCGGACCGATCAACAGCATGACCCTGCTTGAGCGGCGCGACCGCTGCGACACCTTGCTGGTGGTCTCCACCACAGTTGCACCGGAGACCCTGGAGCGACGCTGGAGCGAGCGCGGCGCCAGCTTCGTGACCGGTACGGACGGGCGGCGGCGCTGGACACTGTCGTTGCCGGCGGCAGACCACCTGCACGCAGCAGACGATTGGCTCGCCCATTTCCATGGTCGATATGTGGTACTGGAAGCCACGCCGGAACGCTGTCGGCGTCGCCTGGACGACGCGACGGCAGACGCGACCACCTCAACCGTCGCGCCCATCCTCGACGCCATGCTGGCCAGCCACGCACGGAATGCGGCCGATGGCACCGTCCTGGCCTGGACGATCGGCCTGGCCAATCCTCCTGCCGGACAGGCTCCGGACACAGGAAATCCTGCCGCCAACGCTCAACTGTTCCAGCTGGACGCGGCCGGGCGTACCCGGCTCATTGTCAACTGGCTATGGACAGACTGCTCGCGCGCCCGCCTGGCCTCCTTCGTCTTGCAGGCAGCATCGGCCGATCGCCTCGACTGGAAGGTCGAGGTCGTTCCATCCGACGCTCTGTGCGAACTGCGCGCCACAGGGGCGTGGCAGATCCCACCTGCACCCTGACCACACCCCCGCAATCGACAAGGGCGGCCGAAGCCGCCCTTGCCCTTTCCAGTCCTTCACGCCACAGCCCGTGGCGTCAGCTCACTCCACCGTGGCCGGCAGCAGCCGCTCCGGCTCGGCCTGGGTCTCGACCACCAGTTCGTCGTCGCGGACATCGATGCTGACCTTGCCGCCGTTGACCAGCTTGCCGAACAACAGCTCGTCGGCCAGCGGACGCTTGATCTTGTCCTGGATCACGCGCGCCATCGGACGGGCACCCATCAGCGGGTCGAAGCCATGGTGGGCCAGCCAGTCGCGCGCGGTCGGCGTGGCCGACAGGCTGACGTGCTTCTCCTGCAGCAGCATCTCCAGCTCGATCAGGAACTTGTCCACCACACGCAGGATGTGCTCGAAGCCCAGCGCCTGGAACTGCACCACCGCATCGAGGCGGTTGCGGAATTCCGGGGTGAAGCTGCGGCGGATGGTCTCCATCGCGTCGGTGGCGTGGTCCTGCTTGGTGAAGCCAATCGAACGCCGCGAGGCCTGGGCCGCGCCGGCATTGGTGGTCATCACCAGCACCACGTTCTTGAAGTTCGCTTCACGTCCGTTGGTGTCGGTCAGCACGCCCCGGTCCATGACCTGCAGCAGGATGTTGAAGATGTCCGGGTGCGCCTTCTCGATTTCGTCCAGCAGCAGCACGCAATGCGGCGTCTTGACGATCTTCTCGGTCAGCAGGCCGCCCTGGTCGAAGCCGACGTATCCCGGGGGCGCACCGATCAGGCGGCTGATCGAATGCGGCTCCATGTACTCGGACATGTCGAAGCGGACCAGCTCGATGCCCAGCTGCAGGGCCAGCTGCTTGGTCACCTCGGTCTTGCCGACACCGGTCGGGCCGGCAAACAGGAAGTTGCCGATCGGCTTCTCCGGATTGCCCAGGCCCGAGCGCGCCAGCTTGATCGCCGACGACAGGGTCTCGATGGCCGGGTCCTGGCCGAAGATCACCATCTTCAGGTTGCGCTCCAGGTGCTGCAGCACATCCTTGTCGGTGGCGCTGACCTGCTTGGTCGGGATGCGCGCCATCTTGGCAATGATGGCCTCCACCTCCTCCACGTCGATCAGTTCCTTGCGCTGGTCCTCCGGCAGCAGCCGCTGGCGCGCACCTGCCTCGTCGATCACGTCGATGGCCTTGTCCGGCAGCAGGCGGTCACCGATATGCTTGACCGACAGGTCCACCGCGGCCTGCAGCGCCTCGTCGGAGTACGTCACGCCGTGGTGGGCTTCGTACTTGCCCTTAAGGCCCTGCAGGATCTCGTAGGTCTCACCCACGGTCGGCTCGACGATGTCGATCTTCTGGAAGCGGCGCGCCAGGGCACGATCCTTCTCGAAGATGCCGCGGTACTCCTGGAACGTGGTCGAGCCGATGCAGCGCAGCTCGCCCGACGCCAGCGCCGGCTTGATCAGGTTGGACGCATCCATGGTGCCGCCCGACGCCGAACCGGCACCGATGATGGTGTGGATCTCGTCGATGAACAGCACGGCATTGGGCACCTTCTTCAGGGCCGTCAGCACGCTCTTCAGGCGCTTCTCGAAGTCGCCACGGTACTTGGTGCCGGCCACCAGTGCGCCCAGGTCGAGCGAATAGATGACGGCATCGGCCAGCACCTCCGGCACCGAGCCCTCGACGATGCGCCGGGCCAGGCCTTCGGCGATCGCGGTCTTGCCGACGCCGGCCTCGCCCACGTAGAGCGGGTTGTTCTTGCGACGGCGGCACAGGACCTGGATGGTCCGCTCGATCTCGTCGGCACGCCCGACCAGCGGGTCGATGCGTCCGGCCCGGGCCTGCTCGTTGAGGTTGCTGGCGAACTCGGTCAGGGCATCCCCCTTCGGCTCGCCCTCCCCGCCCTCGGCCCGGCTCTCGCCTTCGGAGGAAGGCTGTTCGCCCTCCTCGCCCAGCTTAGCGATGCCATGGGACAGGTAATTGACCACGTCCAGGCGGGTCACGTCCTGCTGGTTGAGGTAGTAGACGGCATGGGAGTCCTTCTCGCCGAAGATGGCGACCAGCACATTGGCGCCGGTGACCTCCTTCTTGCCCGAGGACTGCACGTGGTACACGGCCCGCTGCAGCACGCGCTGGAAGCCCAGCGTCGGCTGGGTGTCGCGGCCATCGTCTTCCGCCAGGCGGGACACGGAGGCCTCGATGGCCTGCTCCAGCTCCTGGCGCAGGCGGTCTGCATCGGCACCACAGGCCTTCAGTACGGCCTGGGCGGACGGGTTGTCGAGCAGTGCCAGCAGCAGGTGTTCGACCGTCATGAACTCATGCCGGGCCTCACGGGCGCGCTTGTAGCACTGGCCGATGGTGTGTTCGAGGTCTTTGCTGAACATGGATTACTCCGGCGGCAGATGGGGACAATATGCGGCCTGACTACGCGATTTCCATCACCCTAGCGGATTGCTGCGTTCAGATGGCGTTAGCAGTGCGGATTGCTTGATCTTCATTCACTCCCGGAAGCCCACTCACCATGAGCGAACCCTACCTGAGCCGCTGGCGATTGCGACGTGATGGTCCCGCCATCCGTACCCCGCACGCCCGGCTCTGGCCGGTACTGACCGCCGACGACCTGCCGGCAATGCTGAAGATCAGCAGTGAAACCGAAGAACAGAACAGCCATCGCCTGCTGCGCTGGTGGGACGGCGACGGTGCCGCGCGCCTGCTGGCGCACGAGGGGCCGGCCATCCTGATCGAGCGCGCCGGCGGCCAATCGCTGCGGGAGCGCTCGATCGGCGGCGATGACAGCAGCTGTACCACGATCCTGTGCCAGGTCCTGCAGCGGCTGCACCGGCCACGGAGCGCACCGCCAGCGGAGCTGGTCTGCCTGCCTACATGGTTCGCCGACCTGCTGCAGCCAAGGGGCTCGCTGCCGCCACTGCTGGAACAGTGCAGATCGCTGGCGGTCGCGCTGCTGGAGGCCGAACAGGAGGTCCGGCCGCTGCACGGTGACCTGCACCACGACAACGTGCTCGACTTCGGCACGCGCGGCTGGCTGGCGATCGACCCGAAACGGCTGATCGGTGATCGCGCGTTCGACTACACCACGCTGTTCAGCAATCCCGACCTGTGCGGTCCCGGCATCCACGTCGCGACCCGGCCGGAGCGCTTTGCGGCCCGGGTGACCGAGGTCAGCGCCCTGGCGGACCTGGATCGCACGCGCCTGCTGCGCTGGATCGCTGTCAGCGCCGGGCTGTCGGCCGTATGGTTCCGCAATGATGGCGACCCGGCCGATATCGACGAGACGGTCGCGGCGATGGCACTGGAGGCACTCGCGGAAGCGTGACCCAGCTGTAGAGCCGAGCCTGCGCTCGGCTGCTTCTGGCTGAAATCTGGATGCCTGGGCGAACAGCAGCCGAGCGCGGGCTCGGCTCTACAGGCTTCCGCCCTGGTAGGTGCCCACCTTGGTGGGCACGCCGCGCCAGGCGCAGTTAGGCCCGCACCAAAAGCCGGTCAGGCCTTTTCCATCGTGCACAGCAGCGGATGCTGGTTCATCCGTGAATACTCGTTGACCTGGCCGACCTTGGTTTCGGCCACTTCGCGGGTGAACACGCCGCAGACGCCGCGACCGCGGGTATGGACATGCAGCATCACCTGCGTCGCCTTGTCCAGGTCCATGTTGAAGAACTGCTGCAGCACGTCCACCACGAAATCCATCGGGGTGTAGTCGTCGTTGAGCAGCATGACCTGGTAGAACGGCGGCGGCGCCACTTCCGGGCGCGCGGGCTCCACGGCGATGCCGTGCTCGTGGTGGGAATCGGGGGAAGACTCGCGGGGCATCCGGTCATTATAGAGGTTGCCGCGCGCCCGCGTCGGCCCACCCGGAATGGACGGCACGGACGGCCGCCGTCACAATTGCCCTTCCCACCCCGGTTTCACAGGATTTTCATGAAAAGGACCCTTCTGCCTGCCCTGCTGATCGCCCTGGCCTGTGCCGGTCCGGCGAGCGCAGCCGATGCCGACGCCGCTGTCGGCCGCCTGCTGGACAAGCTGGGCTACAACTACGAGGTCGACGAGGATGGCGACTACCGGCTGGTGTTCGACGTCGAGGGCGACCGCACCCAGATGGTGTACGTGCGCTCGGCGGTGGAAGACTTCGGCAGCCACAACATCCGTGAGATCTGGTCGCCAGGCTACACGTCCAAGACCAAGCAGTTCCCGGTCGCGGTCGCCAACCGCCTGCTGGAGGACTCGCAGGACGCCAAGATGGGCGGCTGGGTGAAACAGGAGGCGACCGCGATGTTCGTGGTGAAGATCGACGCCGATGCCACCGCCGACCAGCTCAGCGACGCCATCGATGCCGCGATCCGCACCGCCGACGCGATGGAACTGGAACTGACCAAGAAGGACGATCTCTGAGGTGAACGCCACGCCGGACCCGCGCTGGGCACCGCACGCCACCGTCGCCACCATCGTGGTCGACGGCGGCCGCGTGCTGCTGGTCGAGGAGACCATCGATGGCCGCGCCGTGCTCAACCAGCCTGCCGGGCACCTCGAGCCCGGCGAGAGCCTGGCCGAGGCGGCGCTGCGCGAGACCCGCGAGGAGACCGGCTGGACGGTTCAGCTGACCGACTTCATCGGCTGTTACCAATGGACGGCGGGCGACGGTACGACGTTCCTTCGCTTCTGCTACGCGGCGCGCCCGGTCTCGCATGATCCGGCGCAGCCGCTCGACACCGGCATCGACCGCGCGCTGTGGATGACCCCGGCCGAGCTGCAGGCCGCCGGGCAGCGCCAGCGCAGCCCGCTGGTATGGCAGGTCGTGGCGGACTATCTGGGTGGCCAGCGCCACCCGCTTTCGCTGGTCCGGGAGGTCGCATGAGCACCCCGCGCGTGATGGTGGGCGTTTCCGGTGGCGTCGATTCGTCGGTCGCCGCCTGGCGGCTGGTGCAGCAGGGCGAGGCCGTGGCCGGCCTGTTCATGCAGAACTGGGCCGACGACGGCAGCGGCGACTGCCGCGCCGAGGATGATCGCCGCGATGCGGTGGCGGTCTGCGGCCTGCTGGGCATTCCCTTCCATTTCCGCGACTTCTCCAGCGAGTACTGGCAAGGCGTGTTCGAGCATTTCCTGGCCGAGTACGCCGCCGGCCGCACCCCCAATCCGGACGTGCTGTGCAACCGCGAGGTGAAGTTCAAGCACTTCCTGGACGCGGCGCGTGAACTGGGCGCCGAGCGCATCGCCACCGGCCATTACGCGCGGGTGACCCAGCGCGGCCACCAGTGGCTGCTGCTGCGCGGCGCCGACCGCTCCAAGGACCAGAGCTATTTCCTGCACCAGCTGGGGCAGGAGCAGCTGGCCGCCACCCTGTTCCCGATCGGCGACCTGGAAAAGAGCGACCTGCGCCGGATTGCCCGTGACGTCAGCCTGCCGACCCATGCCAAGAAGGACTCCACCGGCATCTGCTTCATCGGCGAGCGCGACTTCCGCGAGTTCCTGGGCCGCTACCTGCCGGCCCGGCCGGGACAGATCCTCGACCCGGCCGACGGCAGCGTGATTGCCGAGCATCCGGGCGTGTTCTATTTCACGCTCGGCCAGCGCGAGGGCCTGAACATCGGCGGCGTGCGTGGCCGCCCGGCCGCGCCGTGGTACGTGGTCGGCAAGGACGTGGCCAGCAACGTGCTGTATGTCGATCAGGATCGCGACAGCCCGTGGATGCTCTCCGAACGCCTGCGTTCGGAAACCGCGCACTGGATCGCCGGCGCACCACCGGCCCGGCGTTTCGAATGCACTGCCCAGACCCGCTACCGCCAGCCCGACGAGCCGTGTACGGTCGATGTGCTGGACGATGGCAGCGTGCTGGTCACCTTTGCCCGCCCGCAGCGGGCCGTCACGCCCGGCCAGTCGCTGGTGCTGTATGACGGCGAGATCTGCCTGGGCGGTGCGGTGATCGCCGCCACCGATGCGCCGCTGGAACAGCGCCTGCGCACCACCCCTTCTCCTTTTGAGGTAATCGCTGCATGAGTTTCACTGTCGACGACCGCGTCCTGGCCCTGGCCGGCATTGCCCAGGCCCTGCAGCAGGTGCGCCGCATCGCCGATACCGGCCATTCCGACGCCGCCGCTGTACGTACCGCGGTGGACAGCGTGTTCCGCGTCGACGCGTCATCTCCGCAGGAGGTGTTCGGCGACCGCCACGCGCTGAAGTCGGGCCTGCGCCTGCTGCACAACTACTTCCGCAACCAGGGCCAGGATCCGATCCTGCCCAAGCTGGCATTGTCGGTGCTGCAGCTGGAGCGCCGCTTCGTGCAGGACGGCGCAACCGTCAACAAGGTTGCCGCGGGCATCGAGCAGGCGCAGCGCAAGGCCGCCGAACTGGGCGACAGCGGTCACCCGGATGTGCTGGCCAGCCTCGGCAGCGTCTATGCGGACACCATCAGCCATCTCAAGCCGCGGGTGATGGTGCAGGGCAACCCGCATTACCTGGGCCAGGCCGGTGTGGTCTCCGAGATCCGTGCCCTGCTGCTGGCCGCCGTCCGCGCCGCGGTGCTGTGGCGGCAGGTGGGCGGCAGCTACTGGGACTTCCTGTTTGGTCGCAAGGCGATGGTCGAGGCCGTGGACCGCCTGCTGGCCTGACCGCTGCATCCGCCGGGCCATGCCCGGCGAGCGTCCGGCGCCGGAAATCCGGCGCATTCAGAAAGCGCATCGACGTTAAAGAGAAAGGGCACACGGCCGATACATCCTCCGTGCACCTCCCGAGAACGTCCATGTACTCACGCATTTTCATCCGTCTGGCCGCCCCGCTGGCCCTGACCCTGCTGCTCCCCTTCGCCATCGGCTTCGAATGGCCGGCCGCCCTGCGCTGGGCGATCCTGACCACGATGACGCTGAGCTGGCTGGGCTTTGCGTGGTGGACCGCCCGCGCCCAGGCGCACCGCTCACCGGAACAGGCCCGCGTCCTGCGTGAGCAGGACCAGCTGCTGACCGAACTGCGCAGCTTCGTCGGCAACGAAATCGACGGTTCGCGCGGCGAAGTGGAACGCGCCCGCGACCTGATCCGCCAGGCGGTATCGAGCCTGGGCGGCAGCTTCGATGCAATGAACCGCAAGTCGCGCCAGCAGAGCCAGGCGCTGTCGCGCATCGTCGACCGTGCCGGCGATGAAGGCAGTGCGGGCCTCGACGTTGCGCGGTTCGCCCAGCATGCCAGTCATCGCATGGAACAGCTGGTGGAAGCGCTGGAACAGGTCAGCGGCCAGAGCTCTACCACCGTGCAGCACATCGACCAGATGGCACAGCACCTGGACGGCATCTTCGCGCTGCTGGAAGACGTCAAGTCGATTGCCGACCAGACCAACCTGCTGGCACTGAATGCCGCCATCGAAGCGGCCCGTGCCGGCGAGGCCGGCCGCGGCTTCGCGGTGGTCGCCGACGAAGTGCGCAACCTGTCCGAGCGCTCGACCACCTTCAACGAACAGATCCGAAAGCTGGCCCACAGCTCCAAGGACGCCATCGCCAAGGTCCGCGAGACGGTCTCGCACATGGCTTCGCGCGACATGGACCGCTCCCGCGAAGCACGCCAGGAAGCAGCGGCCATGCTGGACAACGTGGCACAGATCAATGCTTCACTGGGCGAAGGCATGCGCGAGGTGTCCGAGTGTGCGCGTGCCATCGACGGCAGCGTCGCCGAGGCCGTGCGCGCGCTGCAGTTCGAAGATATCGCCACGCAGGCGCTGGGTGGCGTGCATACCCATCTCGACCGCCTGACCGCGATCAACCGCGAAGCGGTGGCCCTGCAGGAACTCCTGCACCGCAATGGCGGCGTCTTCGACGAAGAGATCGCCAGCGCGCTGCAGCGCACCGGCAACCGTCTGCGCGAACTTCGCAACGAATGGGAGCGCCCGCCGCACAAGCCGGTCGCCCAGCAGAACATGGGCGCCGGTACCGTCGAACTGTTCTGACACGCGTGTCCGCTGCCCTCTCCGGCAGTCTGCAAGGCCCCGGCTCGACCGGGGCCTTTGCCTGTGATCCACCGCCGAAAGCATCCTGTACGCGCCCCATGGCCCTGATCAGCGCCCCGCCCTCCTCCCTCACCGACATCGAACGCCCGCGCAACGCCAGCGTGCGAGAACAGCTGCAGCAGCTGGAAAAGGTCGCGCATGAGGAGATCCGCGAGCTGCAGCAGCTCGCCGATGCGCGCTCGCCCTCGCCCGGTACCGCCGGCGAACTGCTGGGCATGGCCTGGGACCTGGGGTTGAATGGAGATGCCCTGAAGTAGCGCCGGGGCGTCTGCCGGGTCTATCGCGCCCCGAACACGAAAGAGCCGAGCGTCGGCTCGGCTCTACGGTGGAACCAGGCCCATGCTCGGCTCATGTGCGCCGCAGGTTCATCGCAACCGGACAGGCCTGGAGACCGCGGGTACGCGGTCACAAATCGTCAACGCACCAGCAGCGCTTCGTTGCCGGCGTCCGTGCGCGACGGTGACTGATGCTGCTGGCGCAGCCACTGCGCCAGGTCGCGCGGGCTCAGCGGCCGCGAGTACAGGTAGCCCTGGATCTCGTCGCAGCCCTGGCGGCGCAGCATGTCTTCTTCCTGGTGCGTTTCCACACCTTCGGCCACGACCTTCATGCCCAGCGCGTGGCCCAGGTGCACGATGGCCTGGGTCACCTCGGCCGTACCCGAGTCGTGCAGCATGCCCTGCACGAAGCTGCGGTCGATCTTCAGGCGGCCCACCGGGAACCGGTTGAGGTAGTTGAGGTTGGAGAATCCCGTTCCGAAATCGTCCACCGCCAGCGGCACACCGTGCCGTTCCAGCACGTCGAAGCAATGGCGCAGGATGTCGGTGTCACGGATCAGCGCCGACTCGGTCAGCTCCAGTTCCAGGCGCTGTGGCGGCCAGCCATGGGCGTGGCAGATCTCGATCACCCGCTCGGCGAAGCCGCGATCACGCAGCTGCACGGCCGAGACGTTCACCGCGATGCGGTCGAAGTGCAGACCGGCTCTGTCCCAGGCAGTGGCCTGGCGGCAGGCTTCGTTCAGTACCCAGTCGCCGATGCGCACGATTTCACCGCACTTCTCGGCGATGGGAATGAACTCGGCCGGACTGCAGTAGCCGATGCCGGGTCGATGCCAGCGCAGCAGTGCTTCGATGGCCGGCGGCTCGCCAAGGTGGGCGTGCAGCAGCGGCTGATAGGCCAGGCTGAACTCCTCGCGCTCGATCGCGCCATGGAGTGCATGCTCCAGCTCAAGCCGGCGCTGGATGCGGGCCAGTGCGTCCTGGCTGTAGTACTGGTAGGTGTTGCGACCGGCTTCCTTGGCCGCATACATCGCGGCATCGGCGGCGCGCAGCAGTGAATCGAAATCGGTCTGGGTATCGCCCAGCATGGCGATGCCCACGCTGGCCCCCACCTTCAGCGTGGTATCGCCCCGGCGCAGCGGCTCGGCCAGCGAGCCGATCAACTTGCGCGCCACGTGACCAGCGTCTTCCGGTTCGGCCAGGTCGCGCAGCACCACGATGAATTCGTCACCGCTGAAGCGGCCGAACAGATCGTTGTTGCGCAGGTTCTGGTGCAGCCGGGTGGCTGCCGCCTTCAGCAGCGCATCACCGGTGGCATGGCCGAAGCTGTCGTTGATGGTCTTGAAGCCATCCAGGTCGATGAACAGCATCGCCAGCGAGGTGCCGCGATCACGCGCTTCCTCGATTGCTTCAGCCGTCTGCTCGCCCAGCAGCACCCGGTTCGGCAGGCCGGTCAGCAGGTCGTAATGGGCCAGCAGTTCGATGCGCTCGTTGGCCTCGCGCTCTCGCGTGATGTCACGGAACAGCACCACGAAGCGTGGCGGCAGGCCATCGCGCCGATCCAGCTCGATCAGCACCTGCACCCATACGCGCAGGCCGGATTGACGATAGAAGCAGAGATCCAGCTGCTCGGGCAGTCCGCCACCGGCAATCCGGCCCAGCGCCGCCTCGAACGCACTGCGCGAGTCCTCGGTGTACAGCGCCAACGCCTGGTCCAGGGTGATCGGCTCCTTGCGCAGTCCGTGGATGCGATAGCACTCTTCGGTCCATTGCATGTGCCGGGTCTGCACCTCGATCTCGCACCCGCCGATGCGGCCCAGGGCCGAAACGCGGTTGAGCAGCTCGGTACGCCAGCGGATCAGCGCATCGGTCTGGTGCTGTTCGGTGATGTTCTGCACCTGGCCCAGCAGCCGCTTGGGCTGGCCCTCGCCGTCCAGCAGCGGCTGCATCCACAGCCGCAGATGCAGCGATGGTTCGCCGCTGCCGCGGGCCAGCTCCAGTTCGAGGCTGGCGGAGCGGCCATCGCGCCACAAGCGGCGCCAGGCTGCCCGCAGCGCTCCACGTGAACGCGGATGCAGCTGCTTGAGCCAGCGTCGCTGGCCTGGCACGTTGCCGGGCTCAAGTGCGAGCAGCGAACGCAGTTCCGGCGACCACCAGAAGGAGCCCGTGCCTGGATCGAACGACCAGCTGCCCATGCTGGCGATGCGCTGCGCCTCGCTCAGGTGCACCTGCTGTTCGTGCAGCAACGCCTCCAGCTGCTTCTGCTGTTCGATGTCGGTGTGGGTGCCGACCATCCGCAGCGGCTGGCCGTCGGCAGTGCGCGCGACCACGCGGCCACGATCAAGCACCCAGCGCCACTGCCCGTCGGGCTGGCGGAAGCGGAACTGTGCGCTGTACTGGTCGCTGGTTCCACGCAGGTGCTGATCCAGCGCGGCGCGCACGTGGCCGATGTCCTCGCCGTGCACGCGCGCCAGCATTCCGCTGGCGGTCTCTTCGCCCAGGCCAGGGGTGCGGGTGACGCGATCGCTGGGAATATCCCAGTCCCACAGGCTGTGGCCAGCGCTGTCCAACGCCAGTTCCCAGCGTCCGCCACCCGCCAGCGGCACCGGTTCCGGCACGCTCAGGGTGAAGGCCAGCAGATTGCCGGCGCCGTCATGCACGGCGCGCAGGTGGCCGTCGTAATGCCCGCGCGGCCCCCCCGGGAGGCTGCACGCAACAATGCCACCGTCGGCCGCCAGCAGACGCAGGTCCTCCAGCATGGGCGCGTAGGCCGCGACCGTCGCCGGCAGGCCATGCTCGCGCGCGGCCGGATTGGCCGCCAGCGGACGGCCAGTGCGGTCGACGATGACCAGCGCCGACGCGAGCGGATGCTGCAGCAGGCTGGCGATGATCCCTTGGTCCACGCGATCTTGCTCCGGATGAAACGCCCGACAGCGGGGCACGCAGTGGTTAACGGCGCCTGCGGCGGATAATTGAGTGGCTACGGGGCACCTGCGCGGTAAGATGGCCGGCGCCCCTACCTGCTGCCCTGTCCATGCCCGCAGAACCGACCGGCACCGCCCCTGTTCCCGACCCGCGGATGGCCCAATCGCTGGGCCGCGATCGTCGGCGGATCGTGCTGAGTTACCTGGCGATGGCCCTGGCCTGGATGATCGCCACCGACAGCGCCGTGCAGCTGCTGGTACCCGATCCGTACCAGGCCTCGCTGTGGCAGAGCCTGAAAGGGTCGTTCTTCGCCCTGGCCAGCGCCGGGCTGCTGTACCTGCTGCTGCGGCCGCTGGCCGAGCACGTGCTGCTCACCCATGCCCGCCTGCAGGCCTCCGAGCTGCGCCTGCGGCAGATGTTCGAGGGCAATCCCGGGCCGATCCTGGTCTACGATCTGGACAGCCTGGCCATTCTCGATGCCAATCCTGCGGCCTGCAGCGCCTTCGGCTGGGAGCGCGAGGAACTGCTTGAGCGCACCATCGACGTGCTCTGGCCGCCCGGCCAGGACCAGGCGCTGCAGACCAAGCTCGAAGCCATCCGGGAGGCGCCCGAGCAGCTGTGCATCCTGCGGGCGCAGCTGCAGCTGCGCGATGGCAGCCTGCGGCAGATGGAGCTGCGCTCGAACGCAATCGGTTACGACGGCCACAACGCACGCCTGCTGATTGCCATCGATCGCACCGCCGAGGACCTTGCACAGCTGCGCCGGGACCAGGCACTGGCACGGGTGGAGGAAGCGCATGAGCTGGCGAAGATCGGCGCCTGGGAACTGGACCCCTCCAGCGGGCTGGGCCGGTACTCCAGCCAGGTCTACCGCCTGCTCGGCCGGCGCCCGCCGGAAGCGCGCCGCTGGCATCGCTTCGACGAACTGCTGGTGGCGGCCGATCCGGCCACTGCCGCGCAGGCGGACCAGCTGCTGGCCGAACTGTGTTCCGGCGAACCGGTGCAGGTGGACGTGCTGCTGCCGCTGCTGTCGATGGATGGCCGCGCGTTGATGGTGCACCTGCGCGCGGCCAGCGGCGTTGACGAGGCCGGCCGCGACCGCGTGCTCGGCACGCTGCAGGACGTGACCGAGCGCGAGCAGTCGCGGCGGCTGCTGCGCGAACGTGAGGAACAGTTCCGCGAACTGGTGCGTGTACTGCCGGACGGCGTGGTCATCCTCTTCGAGGAGCACGTGCTGTACGCCAACGCCTGGGCCGCGAGTCTGTTCGGCTATGGCGGCCATGCCCTGCTCGGCGAGCCGCTGGCGGCTCTGGTCGCCGACAGCGATCTGGCGCGGGTACGCGTGCAGCTCCGGGCCGGCCAGCCCCAGCACGGCCCCGGCCACAGCAGCGTGGTGGCAATGCAGCGTGCCGATGGCCGCAGCTTCCACGCCGGCCTGGCCGTGGGCGAAGTCCGCTACGGCGGTCGCGACTGCAAGCTGCTGATCGTGCGTGACCTGAGCGATTCCGAGCGCACCCGCAGTGCGCTGGAGACCAGCAACCGCGAACTACAGGCCATGGCCGGCCGGTTGTTCTCGCTGCAGGAGGACGAGCGCCGCGCGATCTCGCGCGACCTGCACGATGACATCGGGCAGGCCATCACCGCCATCAAGCTCTCCGCCTATGCCGCGCAGGACGAAGACGATCCGAAGCGCCGCAGCGAGGATCTGGCACAGATCGTCAGCCTGGCCGACACCACGGTGGCCAAGCTGCGTGACATCTCCACCCTGCTGCGGCCTCCACAGCTGGATGCGCTGGGCCTGGAGGCGGCACTGAGCTGGCAGGCACGGGTACTGTTCCGCTCCTCACCGGTGGAACTGCTGGCCGAAATCGAGCCCCTGCCGCATCGGCCCGACAACAGCATCGAGCAGGCCTGCTTCCGCATCGCCCAGGAAAGCCTGACCAACGTACTGCGCCACGCCCGCGCCAGCCAGGTGCAGCTGCAGCTGCGCGATGTCGGCCAGCGCGGGCTGCACCTGCAGATCCGCGACGACGGCGAGGGTTTCGACCCTGACGGCCCGCGCGGCCTGGGCCTGATCGTCATGCGCGAACGTGCGCAGAGCGTGGGCGGCCACGTGCGGATCGAGTCGGCGCACGGCGCCGGCACCCTGGTCGATGTCCATCTTCCCTACCAGGCAGCCTGCGCGGCTGCCGTCGAAACACCGGATTACTGAGCCTATGTGGAATCCCAATCTGCCGCTGGTCAGCATCGACGATGCCCCTGACCGCCTTGGCGCCGGCAATCCCGAGCTGCAGGCGATGGTGGCCGAAGCCGCTTCGGGTGGCACGCCGTTGATGCTGATGCATGTGGACATCGACCACTTCGCGTCGGTCAACGAGAACATGAGCGCGGAAGTGGGTGACCAGGCGCTGGTACTGGTGGCGCAACGCCTGCAGTCCTACCTGCGCGGGCGCGGCAAGCTGTGGCGCCATGGCAGCGACGAGTTCCTGATCGCCGTGCCGCGCGACGCCGACCTGCCACTGCCGGAGGACTTCGCCGAAGAGATCCGCCAGCAGATGGAACTGCCGCTGTCGGTGCTGCCCTACACCCTGTTCATGACCGGCAAGCTGGGCGTCAGCCTGTGCCCGGAGCATGCCAGCAGCACCTCGCGCCTGCTCGATCATGCTGAAGATGCGCTGTACCAGGCCGCCCGCGAGGGTGGCAACGCGGTGCGCATCCATGCCGTGGACACACCACCCAGCGCGCACAGCGAGAGCATCATCGCGCGCCAGATCGTCGATGCCATCCCCAATGCCGAGCTGAAGCTGCGCTACCAGCCCCTGGTCAGCGCACGCGATGGCCATGTGGTGGGCATGGAAGCCCTGCTGCGCTGGCAGTCGCCGACGCTGGGGATGCTGGTACCGGAGCGCTTCATGCGAACGGCCGAGCGGCTCGGCATCATCGTGCAGATCGGTACCTGGGTGCTGGAGGGCGCGCTCAAGCAGGCCCGGCTGTGGCGCGACCAGGGTTTCGACGACTTCACCATTGCGGTGAATGTCTCCACCCTGCAGCTGCTGCGACCGAATTTCTTCGCCGAAGTGATGTCGCTGCTGCAGGCAGCGGGCGTGCCGGCGCAGATGCTGACGCTGGAGATCAACGAAAGCGCGCTGACCAACAACGTCAATTTCGTGCACGAGACCCTGGCCAACCTGCGCAACGAAGGCATCAGCCTGAGCCTGGACAACTTCGGCACCGGCGACTCCAGCCTGAGCGCGCTGGTGCGCTATCCGGTGGACAAGCTGAAGATCGACCGCAGCTTCATCAAAAGCGCACCCGCCGGCAACCGCGAGGCCGCCATCGCCCGTGCGATCATCGCCATGGGCCACCAGCTGGGCATGACGGTGATCGCCAACGGTGTGGAATCGCAGGCACAGCTGGGCTTCCTGCGCCGCAACGACTGCGATGTGTTCCAGGGCTATCTGTTCGGCGAACCGATGTCGGCCGATGCCGCGGGCATGACCCTGCGCCGGCGCTACCTGCGCCCGGAAGCATTCGCCGAGACCCGCCCGGACCGCACCCTGCTGCTGCTGGACGATGAAGAGAACGTGCTGCGCTCGCTGGTGCGGCTGTTCCGTCGCGACGGCTACCGCATCCTCGCCGCCGGCAACGTGCGCGACGCCTTCGATCTGCTGGCGATCAACGATGTGCAGGTGATCCTGTCCGACCAGCGCATGAGCGACATGAGCGGCACCGAGTTCCTGGGCCGGGTGAAAATGCTGTACCCCGACACCATCCGCCTCGTGCTGTCCGGCTACACCGATCTGAACACGGTGACCGACGCGATCAACCGCGGCGCGATCTACCGCTTCCTGACCAAGCCATGGAACGACGACGAGCTGCGCAAGCACATCCACCAGGCCTTCCGTACCTACGAGGAACAGCGCCGCAGCAACGCCGGCCCGGTGGCCATGGACGCAGGTGACGGTGGCGAGGATCGCCCGCCGTTGCGGTGATGGAGGCCGCCGGGCATGGCCCGGCGCTACCGTGCACCTGTGCCGTGCGGCGGCTCAGCGCGGCTGCTTCACCGGCAGCACCACGCGGAAGCGCGAGCCGACGCCGGGGGTACTGTCCAGATCGATGCGACCGTGGTGCTTGTTGATGATGCTGTAGGAGATCGACAGGCCCAGGCCGGTTCCGCTGCCCACTGGCTTGGTGGTGAAGAACGGATCGAAGATGCGCTGGCGCAGTTCGGGCGAGATGCCGCCACCGGTGTCCTCGAACTCGACCCAGACATGGTCGCCCTCCACGCCGGTACGCACGGTGATGGTGCCGCGCTCGGCGATGGCATGGCCGGCGTTGAGCAGCAGGTTCATGTAGACCTGGTTGAGCTCGGACGGCAGGCACTCGACCAGCGGCAGCTGGCCGAACTCACGCACCAGGGTGACCTTGTACTTGAGCTCGTTCCAGATGATGTTGATGGTGGACTCGAGGCCGGCGTGCAGGTCGACCAGCTTCCACGACTCATCGCGGCCGGAGTACGAGAAGTCCTTGAGGTCGCGCACGATGCGCGTCACCCGCTCGATGCCCTCGCGTGACTCGGCCATCAGCTGTGGCAGATCGCGGCTGATGAAGTCGATGTCCAGCCGGTCACGGATGTCGTCGATCTCCGGGATGAGCGCCTTCGGGTCGGGCGCACGCAGGGCGCGCTCGTAGGCCTCGATCACGGTGAACAGGCTGCGCAGGTACTCCTGCAGGCTGCCGAGATTGGAGTGCACGTAGCCGATCGGGTTGTTGATCTCGTGCGCGACGCCGGCGGCAAGCTGGCCGATGGACGCCATCTTCTCCGACTGCAGCAGCTTTTCCTGCGTGCCGTTCAATCGAAGGTAGGCCTGGCGCAGTTCGGCATGGCGCTGCTGCAGCTCGCGCTCGTAGTCTTCCTGGCCCTCGATGTGGCGGAACAGTGCCAGGTAGTGGCCCTGCCCGGGCGGACCGTGATGGTACAGATGCGCGATCACCACGCCCTCGCCCAGCGGCAGGCTGCCGTTCCAGTGACCGTTCTGGCGGGCGTGCTCCAGCGCGTCCGGCGGCAGCAGCTGACGCAGGCGCTGTGGCGCCGGCAGCAGGGCTTCGTCGCTGGCCAGCAGGTTCTGCGCGGCCGGATTGGCCAAGGCGACCTGACCGTCTTCGGTGAACAGCAGCAGGCCCTCGCGCAGGCGTTCAAGCAACGCCTGCAGCACCGGCTGTGGTGGAAGGGGGGCGGTAACCAGGACGTTGGCAGCGGACACGGCGGCTCAGGGGCATTCGAACAGGCGCCCAATATACGCGGTCGTGCCGCAGGCGACAGCCTGCGAGCCGGGAGGTCCGCGCGAAATTGCGTCAGGCCACCGCCAGAGGACGGCCAGCGGTGACTGCGTGGGCCTGCCCCTTGGCATCGTAGGCCGAGGCCTCTTCGCTGCGGCCCAGCTGGCGCAGCGCCCAGTTCACTTCGCGGCGCCTGCGCGACAGCAGCACGCCGTTGGCGCGATTGCGCTCGGCCAGCTCCTGCAGCTGTTCGCCCTCGCCCACCGGCGGTGCGCCTTCCAGCGCACGCAGCGCCTCCAGCTTGGCGCCGGTGGCGCGGATCAATGCGTGCACGTCATGCTCGACCAGGGCCTGGCGTTCGACGTCCAGGGCCAGCGCCAGGCGCTGCAACGGCTCGCTCATCGCCGCGGTCATCCGTGCAGCTGCTGGTCCAGCTCAAGCATGCGCGAAGCGATCGCGTCCGGATTGATCGTATAGGTGCCGTTCTGCAGCGATTCGCGCACGGCGGCCACGCGCTGGGCGTCGATCGCCGGCGCCGTGGTCAGTTCGCGTTCGATGGCCTGCAGATTGGTGGCCTCGCCGGTCAGGCGCAGGCTGTCGGCCGCCTCCACCGGACGCGCCGGCGAGTCGCTGCTGACGCCGGGCTTGCTGGCCGGGTTCGTCACGCTGCGCAGTGCCTGGGGGACCTGCAGGTTGCCGTCGATTTTCTGGCTCATGGGGTGTCCTGGAGTTGCCGTTCACAAGGGATAACGGCCGCAGGGCCGTGATCTTTAGGGAAATCTTGCGGGAATTCAACGCGCCACGATTACGTCACCACGGGCATCCACCGTGCCCTGCACGATGCGCCGCGAGGACAGGTTCTCCACCGAGATGCGTTCGTTCTCGCCGGCATCGCCCATCGCCCGGCCCGCGATGCGCACCTCGACCGAGCCGCGCCGCGACACCAGCGCCACATTGTCTCCGCGCTTGATGAGACGCTGGGTGACCAGGTCGTTGCTCGACAGCAGCGTTCCAGCCTGCAGCGGACGCCGGGCGATGCGGCCGATCGCTGCATTGGGATCGGCCAGCACGGCCCCGGCAATGCGTGCAGCATCGCGTTGGGCGGTACTGATATCGGCAGCCGTCAGCGTTTCTCCAGCAGCGATGCCGCGTGCAAGCACCAGCACCGTCTGGTTGCGCCGCACCTTCACCGGTACGAACAGGCGCCAGCCGCCCGCATCGGGGCAGCTGACCTCGACCGTGGTGTTCGCTGTCGGCTGCACCTGCAGCGCTCCCCCGCACCGGGGAAGACGCAGCGCGTCAGCCACCTGGGCCTCGCCTTCGCTGCCGGCGGGCAGGCTCGACAACGCCGCCGCACGGATGCTGGCCACCGGCTGCCAGTCGGCGGCCACTGCCCAGGGCGAGGCAATGGCCAGTGCGACTGCCAGGATGGAGGAGATCGGGCGCATGGCGCCTCCTGTCGATGGGACCTGGCCCGGACGCGTGCAAGCGGCGTGCCAGTGCGACGCGCGGCACCACACTCGGCGCCGCTGGATCGGACCCTCAAGTTCCCGCCGCTGCACGCCGATACAGCAGCCATGTCCCATGACCTGCTCAACCGGATCGACCAGCGGACCCGCCTGGCCGGCCACAACCGACTGGCGCTGCTGCTGTTCCGCCTCGGCGGACGTCAGCTTTTTGGCGTCAATGTATTCAAGGTGCAGGAAGTGCTGCGGCGCCCGGAGCTGTTCCAGGTGCCCGGCCTGCCCGGGCAGTTCGCCGGCGTGGCCGATGTGCGCGGACGCTCGGTGCCGGTCCTGGACCTGGGCCTGGCGATCGGCCATCCCGAGCGCGAGCCGGATGCCGATACCTCGCCCGGCTACCTTGTCGTCACTGAATTCAACCGCTCGATCCAGGGCTTCCTGGTCAGCGGCGTGGAGCGCATCGTCAACATTGCGGTGGAGGACATCCATCCGCCACCGGAACTCGGCGCTGAATCGAGCTACCTGACGGCGGTTACCCGCTTCCAGGGCGAGCTGATCCAGGTGATCGACGTGGAAAGCGTGCTGGCCGACATCGCGCAGATCCGGGGCGAGGCCGTGCTCGATCCACAGATGGCCATGCCCGCCGACGGCCCGCAGCTGCAGGTGCTGGTGGTGGACGACTCGCGGGTGGCACGCCAGCAGATCCGCAGCGTGCTGGACCAGCTGGGGGTCGGCGCCACCCTGCTCTCCGATGGCCGGCAGGCGCTGGACCACCTGCTGCAGATCCACGCCTCGGGCGAGAATCCCGCCGACCGCTACGCCATGGTCATCTCCGATATCGAGATGCCGGCGATGGACGGCTACACCCTGACGACGGAAATCCGGCGCCATCCGGGGCTGGCGGGGCTGTACGTGCTGCTGCACACCTCGCTGTCGGGCGTATTCAACAACGCGATGGTCGAGCGCGTGGGCGCCAATGCCTTCGTCGCCAAGTACTCCCCGCACGAGCTGGCCGATTTCGTGCTGGACCG